>NZ_JBSHHD010000037.1:0-36092 GCF_053618155.1 Agromyces sp. NPDC055658
GCCTCGTGCCGCGGGTCGCGGCACGAGGCATCCGTCTCGTCGGATGGGCGATCAGATCGCCGACCAGCCGCCGTCCGAGGCGAGCACGACGCCCGACACGTTCGCCGAGTCGTCCGACAGCAGCCAGGTGATCGCGGCGGCGAGCTGCTCGGGCTCGGCCGGCACGAGCGCGAGCGCGCCGAGCACCGGGCCCAGCACGCGGCCCGCGTGCTCCGACTTGAAGGGCGCCTCGATGTTCGTCTTCACGCCGCCGGGCGCGACCGCGTTCACGCGGATGCCCGATCCCGAGTACATGACCGAGGTGTTCTTCGTGAAGCCCACGACGGCGTGCTTCGAGGTCGTGTACGCGGCACCGGCCGAGGCGCCGCGCAGGCCCGCCTCGCTCGTGACGTTGACGATCGAGCCCGTGCCCTGCTCGACCATCTTGGGCAGCACCGCGCGGGTGAGCCGCATGACGGCGGTGACGTTGACGTTCATGACCCGCTCCCAGGTGGCGTCGTCGACCTCGGCGGCCGGCAGGAAGGCGTCCATGATGCCGGCGACGTTCGCGAGCACGTCGACCCGGTCGCCGGCGGCGGCGACGAGCGCCTGCACGTTCTCCTCGACGGTGATGTCGCCCGCGACGGCGACGATGTCGAGCGAGGGGTGCTCGGCGACGAGTGCGTCGAGGCGCTCCTTCGAGACGTCGGCCGCGATCACGCGCGCGCCCTCGGAGGCGAGTCGCACGGTGGTCGCGAGGCCGATGCCGGACCCGGCGCCGGTCACGATCGCGACCTTGCCGTCGAAGCGTCCGGGGGTGATGGCGGTGTTCATTGCTGCTCCTCAGCGGTGAGTGCGGCGTCGTGGGATGCGCGGCGTCGCGGTGGGTTCGCCGGTCGGGTTCGCGACCGGTCCACCAGTTATAACACTGAGTGTCATAAAATGTTCCCCATGCGACCCCGGGCACGCGAGAATGGCGGTGTGACGATGGATGCCTCCCCGAACGCCCGCCCGACCGGCGACGGGTCCTCGCGTGCGGCCCGCGGGCGCCCGATCGAGGTCGACGCCGATGCGCTCGCGTCGATCGCCCTCGCCCTCTTCGCGGAGCGCGGGTTCGACGAGGTCACGATGGCCGACGTCGCCGACGCCGCCGGGGTGAGCCGCCGTACGCTCTTCCGGTACTTCCCGTCGAAGCCCGACCTCATCTGGGGCGGCTTCGACGAGGCCCTGGCGCGGTTCGAGTCGGCGATCGCGCCGGCGGCCGACCGGTCCCCGGCCGTCGGCGGCGGCGCGTCGGAGGCGGGCGGACGTGCGTCCATCGCCGCCATCCATCGCGCCTACGTCGCCATGGCCGAGTTCCCGCACGAGCTCATCGAGGTGACGCGGCAGCGCCTGCGCATCATCGATGCGTACCCCGCGGTGCTCGCCCACGGGCTCGCGAAGTTCGGCGCCGTGCACGAACTCCTCGAGCCGTACCTGGGCGACCCGGCGTCGCTTCGGGCGCACCTGCTCGCCGACCTCTACGTCACGACGGGCTTCAGTGCGATGCGCTGGTGGGCGCGCAGCGGCGACGGCACTCCGGCCGAGGCGGTCGACGCGGCGCTCACCCTGCTCGAGCGGCCGTTCGACTGAACTTCGGACGCGCTCCGCGTCGTGCTGGGTGGTCGGCCCCGAGGCATCCGCTCTGCTAGAGTATTGAGGTTGCCGTGAAACCGGCCGCGCATCAAGAGAGCCCAGGCATCCCGCCCCGGGCAGCGCGCAACGAGAAGAAAGGGGATCCCATCTATGGCACTCGAAGCAGACGTCAAGAAGGCGATCATCGAAGAGTACGCGACGCACCCCGGTGACACTGGATCCCCCGAGGTCCAGATCGCGCTGCTCACCAAGCGCATCAAGGACCTCACCGAGCACCTGAAGGAGCACAAGCACGACCACCACTCGCGTCGTGGCCTGCTGCTCCTCGTCGGTCAGCGCCGTCGTCTTCTCGGCTACCTCGCCGATGTCGACATCGCGCGCTACCGCTCGCTCATCGAGCGTCTCGGGCTGCGCCGCTAAGCACGGCAGTCCGCGCGGCTCTCGACGACACCGCGAACTTCTTGCGAAGGCCCCCGCCGAATCGGCGGGGGCCTTCGTCATGTCGGGATGCCTCGTGGTGATGCCGCAGATCCGACGGCCGGCTCGGCTCGCCGCTCAGGCGCTGCGCGCCCGGTGCGCCCTCGCCGCCATCCGGTTGCCGCAGCGCGTGCTGCAGTAGCGCCGCGAGGCGTTCTTCGAGAGGTCGGCGAAGATGCCGGTGCAGTCGTCGGCGGCGCACTCGCGGAGCCGGGCGGTCTCGTCGGCGCGCACGACGTCGACGAGCGCCATCGCCGCCTCGACGAGCATGCGCTCGGCGAGCGGCGCGTCGGGCGAGGTGGCGTGGATGTGCCAGTCGGAGCCGTCGTGGCGCACGAGGCGGGGGAGGGCGCGCGCCTCCTCGAGGATCGCGTTCACCTCGTCGACGACCTCGTCGCGCGGCCGGCCCCAGAGTGCGCGCAGCCGCTCGCGAGCCTCGCGCACCTCGTCGAGTTCGCGGGTGTCGCCGTCGTGCCGGCCCGAGTACTGCCACGCCGCGATGAGGGCGGTGAGCCGGGCCGTCGTCGCGAGCTCGTCGTCGCCCGACTCCGACGCGCCGGGCACGGTGTCGGCGAGGGCCGCCATGAACTCGAGCGCTGCGACGGTGTCATCGGTGAAAATCATTTGACTCCTGACCTTGGTGAGGGGTACTGTCACGAGCATAACGGTCTTCACTCATGACGCGGCAGTCTTTGCGGCGACACGCAGGGTGGCGGCGACGATCGGGCTGGGAGGCGACATGACGTCACGACGACGCGGGGTGCTCGGCATCGCGCTCGGACTCGCGGCAGGGCTCTCGTTCGGCATCGGCGGCGTGTTCGTGAAACCGTTGCTCGAAGCCGGCTGGTCGCCCGGCGCGGCGGTGCTCGCGCGCATCTCCATCGCCGCGCTCCTGCTCGCCGTCCCGGGCCTCATCGCGCTCCGCGGCGACTTGCGGCCGCTGTGGCGCGCCAAGTGGACCGTGCTCCTCTACGGGCTCGTGGCCGTCGCCGGCGTGCAGTTCTTCTTCTACGCCTCGCTCGAGCGCATCCCGGTGTCGATGACGCTGCTCATCGAGTACCTCGCCCCGATCGCGCTCGTCCTGTTCGCATGGTTGCGCACGCGGCGTACGCCGCAGCGGGTCGTGCTGGCCGGCTCGGTGCTCGCGCTCGCGGGCCTCGTGCTCGTGATCGGCCCAGGGGGCGGCGGCCTCGACCCGCTCGGGCTCGCCTTCGCCGCGCTCGCGATGATCGGCGTCTGCGTCTATTACGCGATCGGCGAGACGGCGGCCGACCAGCTGCCGCCCGTCGCGCTCATCGCCGCCGGCTTCGTCGTCGGCGCCGTCGCCCTCGCGGTCGCCGGCCTGACCGGACTGCTCCCGATGCAGGCGACGACCGCCGATGTCGCGTTCCTCGGCGCGCAGGCACCGTGGTTCGTCCCGCTCATCGCGGTCGGTCTCGTCTCGACGGCGTTCGCCTACACCGCCGGCATCGCCTCGATCGGCATGCTGGGCTCGCGGCTCGCCTCCTTCCTCGGGCTCTCCGAGGTCGTGTTCGCCGCGATCGCCGGCTGGATCCTGCTCGGCGAGGCCCTCGGTCCGCTGCAGATCCTCGGTGGGGTGCTCATCCTCGGCGGCATCGTGTGCGTCAAGCTCGAGCGGCCGGAGGCACGGGGAGTCCCGGCGGTCGAGCTCGGGGCCGAGCCGGTGCCGGTGACGGCCTCCCTGCCGGTCGTCGAAGGCCGGCGCGCAGCGCCGCCCGCTGCCGACGGGCGCGCGAGCGACCCCGCCCCGCACCCGCATCGAGCGGCCTAGGCTGGCGCCATGCGATTCGGCATCGTCATCCTGCCCCAGTTCGACTGGCCCGACGCCGCCCGGTACTGGCGCGCGGCCGAGTCCTACGGATTCGACCACGCCTGGACCTACGACCACCTCGCGTGGCGCAGTCTCGCGGGCCAACGATGGCATGCCACCGTTCCCACCCTCACCGCCGCGGCGATGGTCACCGAGCGCATCGGCCTCGGCACGTTCGTCTCGCATCCGAACTACCGCCACCCGGTCACCCTCGCGAAGGACATCGCGACCATCGACCAGATCGCGGGCGGCCGCGTGCTGCTCGGCATCGGCTCGGGCGGCACCGGATTCGACGCCCATGTGCTCGGACAGCCCCAGCTCACGCCCCGCGAGCGCGCCGACCGGTTCGAGGAGTTCGTGCACGGCCTCGACCGACTGCTCCGGTTCGAGGAGCCCGGCAGCGAGGGCATCTCGTTCGCGGGGGAGTGGTTCACGGCCGACGGCGCCCGCATGGTCGGGGAACCGGCCCAGCGACCGCGCATGCCGCTGCACCTCGCCGCGAACGGCCCGCGCGGGCTCGCGCTCGCAGCCGCCGTCGCCGACGGCTGGATCACCACGGGCGGCGACGACGACGGCACGGATGCCTGGTGGCAGGGCGTCGCCCGCCTCGTCGAGCGGCTCGATGCGGCGTGCGACGCGGCCGGGCGGGCGGGCGCGTCGATCGCGCGCACGCTCTCGCTCGACTCGGAGGCGCGGCTGAGCCTCGCGAGCGTCGGTGCCTTCGAAGAGGCGGTCGGGCGCGCCCGCGAACTCGGCTTCACCGACGTCGTCGCGCACTGGCCGCGGCCCGACGGCATCTACGCGGGTGACGAGCGGGTGCTCGACGAGGTCGCGGGCCGGCTCGACGCACTCCGCTGAACCCGGCTCCGAGGCATCCCGCGATAGCCTGTAGGGCGTGTCTGCGCCCCGCCGGAAGCCCCTGCTCGCCTGGGAGCCGCTGCCGTACCTCGTCGTCGTCGTGCTGCTCATCGCCACGAGCGCCATCCGCCCCGAGTCGCCGCCATGGCTGTTCTGGCCCTTCACGATCGCCCTCGTGGCCGCGATCGGCTGGGTCGTCGCCGGGCTCGTGCGTCGCCGCTCGACCAACCCCGACCAGTGGGGCGACCTCGCGACCCTCGACGGGCTCGAACTCGTGGACGCACCGCACCTCGAACGCGAGGTGCGCGCGGTCGCACCGGTGGCCGATGTCCGCAGGCACCAGCCCGCGATCGAGCTCGCGCGACTGCACGGCGGGCCCGACCAGCCGGCGGTCCTCGTGCCGCGGGCGAATCGATGGCTGTCGCGGCGGTACCGCATCGGCGTCCAGCTCGTCGGCGGCGACCGGCCCCGCCACGCCGGATTCCTCAGCGAGGCGATCGACGAGCACTGGCGCGATCGGCTCGACGCGCTCGCCCGTCGCGGCGGCTACGTGCGGGTGCCGGCCCGCATCACCGGCGCCGCACGCCCGTTCGGCGTCGAGCTCGACCTGTCAGGGCTCGAACACGCGGTGCCCGCGACGACGAGCACGCCGGAGGCGGGCTGAGCCGCCGATCGGACGTCAGACGCCGTCGGTACCCGTCGCCCGGCCGTCCTCCTCGGAGTCGAGCTGGGCGCGCACCTGGTCCATGTCGAGCGCGCGCACCTGCGAGACGAGCTCGTCGAGCATCGGGCGGGGCAGCGCGCCCGCCTGGGCGAACACGCCGATGCCGTCCTTGAAGGCCATGATCGTGGGGATCGACGTGATGTTCATCGCCGCGGCGAGCTGCTGCTGGTCTTCGGTGTCGACCTTCGCGAACACGAGGTCGGGATTCGCCTCGGCGGCCGCCTCGTAGTTGGGCGCGAACTGACGGCACGGGCCGCACCACGCCGCCCAGAAGTCGACGAAGACGGTGCCGCCTTCGAGGATGGTCTTCTCGAAGGTGTCCAAGGTGAGCGCCACGGTAGCCATCGTTCCAGCCTAGGCGACGAGTCTGAGCGGGCGCCGAGCCACTATCGTGATGGTCGTGGCGGCGATCGACGAGGCGAGGGTGCTCGACGAGGCGCTGCCCGACATCGACTGGCACGTGCTCCCGCCCGGCACCGAGCGCACCGACTTCGCCGGACCGAGCGGCCGGCTCGCCCGCATCGCGCTGGGTCCGCCTGACGGCCGCCGCGTCGTGCTCGTGCCGGGGGCGACGGGGTCGAAGGAGGACTTCGTCCTCATGATGCCGCTGCTCGCAGCGGCGGGCTACCGGGTCGAGTCCTACGACCTGGCCGGCCAGTACCAGTCGTTCGAGGCCGGCCCGTGGAACGTCGACCCGCCGCGCGCCCGCTACGATCAGCGCCTCTTCCTCGACGACCTGATCGCGGTCCTCGACGACGGGGCGGGCTCGGCGCACGTGCTCGGGTACAGCTTCGCGGGCACGCTCGCGGGCCTCGCCCTGCTCGAGCGACCCGACCGGTTCGCGAGCCTGACGCTCCTGAGCTCGCCGCCCGAACCCGGACAGGCGTTCCGCGGCGTGAAGCGGATCGGCGCGCTGAGCGGGTTCACGACGCCGCGGCAGGGCGCCGCGCTCATGCTCTGGGGCATCCGCAACAACCTCAACAGGGTGCCGCCCGGCCGGCTCGCCTTCGTGCGCGAGCGGTTCGCGCTCACTCGCCGTGACAGCGTCGACGACATCATCGGCCTCATGATGGCGACCCCCGACGTGCGTGCCGAACTCGCCGCGACGCCCGTGCCGAAGCTCGTCGCGGTCGGCGAGCACGACCTGTGGCCGCGCGAGCTGCACGAGCGGTCGGCCCGTGAGCTCGGCGCCCGGTTCGCCGCCTACCCGACGGGCCACAGCCCCTGCGAGACCGCGCCGCACCAGCTCGTGCGCGACATGCTCGCACTGTTCGACGCGAGCGGGCCGGTCGGCGGCCGGTGAACGGGATGCCTCGTGCGGGGCGCGTCGATGCATCCTCGCGCCGCCCGTGGTCAGGCCGGCAGGGCCTCGTCGCCGTCGGTGTCGCGGTCGACGGCCGTCTCGCGCAGCCCGGGGGCCTCCCAGACCCAGGCGGGAGCCCGGCGTCGCTCGGCACGGCGCGTGAGCGGCGGCCACTCGCGGGACTCGACCGACATCGTGTGGAACGCCATGCGGACCCGGCGCCAGAGCCCCGCCGCGCTGTCGAACGGGCGCGCGGACACCTCGACCGCGAGCCCGCGGTCGCGCACGACCGTCATGCCGGGCTGCATCCACCACGCGAGATCGAGGTCGTCGTGCACGTCGGCGCGGTCGCGGTGCACGAGGTGCCGGAGGCGCCGCCACGCGTCGGCTCGCATGGCGTAGTTGGAACCGAAGATGGGCGGGTGGCCGAGGAGCGCGCCGATCACGGTGAAGTAGCCGCCGATGTAGATGTTGCGCGCGATCCAGCGCACGAGCGCGGTGCGTCCGTAGAACGTGCCGCCGTTCGTGACGACGGTCGGCCGGTCGCGCGCCGACATGCGCCGCTCGATCTCCGCGAGCCAGTCGGGTGCGGGCACCGAGTCGGCGTCGAGGCGGGCCAGGATCTCGCCACGGGCGGCGTCGAATCCGGTCGCCGTCGCCGGCCAGATGCCGCGGTGCGGCTCGACGAGCACCCGTGCGCCGGCAGCGCGCGCGACGGCCGCCGTGTCGTCGGTCGAGCCGTTGTCGACGACGATCACCTCATCGGCGGCGCGGGTCTGGGCCGAGATCGCCCTCAGGCACGCGGCGAGGAACTCCGCATCGTCGAGACTCGGAATGACGACCGAAATCGTGCTCATCAGGCCGAGTGTATCGCCGCGCGAACGATCGGGCCGATCGGGAATACCGTGGCTACGACACCCGTTGGACCCGATGTATGCAAACGCATAGAATTGACGCATCACCAGATGAGCCCAGGAGCAGCATCATGCAGTTCGGTATCTTCACCGTCAGCGACATCACCCAGGACCCGACGACCGGTCGCACGCCGACCGAGGCCGAGCGCATCCGGGCCACGGTGACGATCGCCAAGCACGCCGAAGAGGTCGGCCTCGACGTCTTCGCGCTCGGCGAGCACCACAACCCGCCGTTCTGGTCGTCGTCGCCGACGACGACCCTCGCGTACATCGCCGGGCAGACCTCGACGCTTCAGCTGTCGACCGCGACGACGCTCATCACGACGAACGACCCGGTGAAGATCGCCGAGGACTACGCGATGCTCCAGCACGTCTCGGGCGGCCGCGCCGATCTCATGCTCGGCCGCGGCAACACCGGCCCCGTCTACCCGTGGTTCGGCAAGGACATCCGCCAGGGCCTGCCGCTCGCGGTCGAGAACTACGAGCTGCTGCACCGCCTGTGGCGCGAGGACGTCGTCGACTGGTCGGGCAAGTTCCGCACCCCGCTGCAGGGCTTCACCTCGACGCCGCGCCCGCTCGACGGGGTGCCCCCGTTCGTCTGGCACGGTTCGATCCGCACCCCCGAGGTCGCCGAGCAGGCCGCGTTCTACGGCGACGGCTTCTTCGCCAACCACATCTTCTGGCCCGCGTCGCACACCCAGCGCATGATCGCGCTGTACCGCCAGCGCTACGAGCACCACGGTCACGGCACTGCCGCGCAGGCGATCGTCGGTCTCGGCGGGCAGGTGTTCATGCGCAAGAACTCGCAGGACGCGGTGCGCGACTTCCGTCCGTACTTCGACAACGCGCCGGTCTACGGGCACGGGCCGAGCCTCGAGGAGTTCACCCAGCAGACGCCCCTCACCGTCGGCAGCCCGCAGGAGGTCATCGACAAGACGCTCGGCTTCCGCGACTACGTCGGCGACTACCAGCGCCAGCTCTACCTGCTCGACCACGCGGGGCTGCCGCTGAAGACCGTGCTCGAGCAGCTCGACCTGCTCGGCGGCGAGGTCGTTCCGGTGCTGCGCGAGGAGTTCGCGAAGAACCGCCCGGCCGAAGTGCCGGATGCCCCGACGCACGCGTCGCTCGTGCGCGCGAAGTACGGCGACGAGGCGCCTCGCCAGGCGACGCCGAACGCCAACCGCGGTGACAACCTCACCGTCGGCTCGCCCTACCAGGACACCGATGTCGACGCGACGGCCGCGCGGCAGTCCGGGTCGGCCTTCGGGCCCGCCGCGACCCGTCAGGGGGTGGCGCGATGACCGCCAAGAAGATCGTCGTGGTCTCGGCCGGCCTGTCGACGCCGAGCTCGACCCGTCAGCTCGCCGACCGGCTCGCCGCCGACGCCGTGGCGGCGCTCGGCGAGCGCGGCGTCGAGGCCGAGGTGCGCACGTTCGAGTTGCGCGAGCTGGCCCACGACATCACGAACCACCTGCTGCTCGGGTTCGCACCGCCGAAGCTCGAGGAGGCGCTCGACGCGGTCGCGTCGGCCGACGGGCTCATCGCCGTCACGCCGATCTTCACCACGAGCTACGCCGGGCTCTTCAAGTCGTTCATCGACGTGATCGACCCGCAGGCGCTCACCGACCTGCCCGTGCTGATCGGTGCGACCGGCGGCACGCCGCGGCACTCGCTCGCGATCGACTACGCGATCCGCCCCCTGTTCACCTACCTGCACGCGGTGCCGGTGACGACCGGCGTCTTCGCGGCGACGAGCGATTGGGGCGGCTCCGACGGCGACGGCGTGCGTTCCCTGCCCGACCGCATCTTCCGCGGGGCGGAGGAGTTCGCAGATCTCGTCGAGCGCACCGACCGCTCGCAGCTCGTGAACGATCCCTTCCAGCTCGACCGGCCGTTCGGTCACCTCATCGGCGGACTGGCGGGGGAGTAGCGGTCTCCTCCTGAACCCCGACCGGCTCCGCGTGCTCGCGAGGCCGGTCGGGCGCCGTGGCCGGGCGCGGCCGACGCGATCCGTGGTCGCGGCGTTCGACCCGGCGCTCGCCGTCGGCGTCGTGCGGACGATCCACGAGCGAGCCCGGCGTCAGGTCGTAGACGCCGTCGTGCGGCTTCGCCGCCGGCCCGGTCTCGATGCCGCGGAACCAGGGCGCCCACCAGAGCACCGTCCCGGCGACCCACGCGGAGACGAGGAACGCGATGGCGGTCTGGAGCGCCTCGAGGCCGGCCGCCGCCTCGACCTCGGGGCGGAGCGCACCGTCGACCAACGCGTTCGTGCCCGTGTCGACGTCGAGTGCGTCGAACTGCGAGATCGATTCGAAGATCCATCCGGTCAGCGCCACGGCGAGCGCGGTGAGCACGCCGGCCACGAGCACGACCGCGATCAGCTGTCGCCACCGCATCGCCTGCGCGAACAAGGTGGCGGCGAGCGCCGCCGCGACGACGGCGGCCGCCGTCGCCCCCGGGAGCATGCCGGACCACGGTGCATCGAGGCTCGTCGCCATGCTGCTGAGGACCACGGCGAGCTGGGCGGTCACGGCCACGGCGGCCGCACTGAGCACCACGGCGACGACCCAGCGCCAGGGCCGTGAGGGGCGGGCCGAGGGAACCGTGCGGAGGCGCCTGCCTGCGATCTCGGCCACCGCGACTGCGGCAAGGAGCGTCACCCAGAACGGGACGCCCCACAGCGGGTAGTAGAGGCAGGCGAGCACGAAGAGGCCGATGAAGCCCAAGGCGAGCACGACGAGCGCTGCCCGCACCGGCCGAGACCGCCGTTCGGCATGGTGGATCACCGCGAACTGACGCGAGTCCGCGTTCGTCACATCGGCGACGATGCGGGCGTGCGCCCGGTGCGCCCGGGCGCTCGAGACGAGCCGCAGCACGACGAACGCGACGAGCGCCGCCGTGACGACGGCGATGAACGCGCCGCTGTCGCCGATGGTCGCGGAGGGCTCGAGCGTGCTGTCGAGCTGCGGCCAGGTGAGCAGCACGCCGCAGGCGATGATCACCGATGCGAGGACGAGTCGCGGTGGAGACAGCAGCGTCGGGACGAGGACGAGCAGTGGTCGAAGCAGCCAGTGCATCAACCGCGTCGGCGAACCGCCGCCGCTTCCGCGCACCATCGCGGCCGAGACCGTCCGAACCGTTCGCGAGGCCAGAGCGAGCCGATAGCCCGAGCCGAGCGCCTCGATGTCCTGGGCGCCGCGCACGAACTGCCCGCGGATGCCGTCGGGCTCGCCCGACGACACCGCATCGGCGTAGGGGCGCGCGCCGGCATCGCGATCGAGTTGCCGGAGGAGAGCGTCCTGTACGCGCTCGACGGCGTCGTCGACGTCGAGCGCGCCGCGCGGCGGGTCGGCGGCCGGCCGGTCGGGGCCCTGGTCGGTCGCATCCGTGCCGTCGGGCGCCGGCGCGGCCTCCATGCTGTCGAGCAGCCGGACGAGCCCGGCCGCGGCGTCGAGGCGGCCCCACCACCAGTCGTTGCGACGCCACGCACGGCTCATGAACCCCGCGAAGGCGGCGATCCGGAGGCCCGCCAGCTTCGAGGTCGAGCGGAGTGCGCCGTCATCGAGCAGTCGCGCGACGGTCTCGCGATCGAGCTGAGAGGGGTCCTTCGCGAGAACCGCACGGTACCCCTCCAGGATCTGTGCGTCGAGCAGCGTGCGGAAGTGACCGACCCTGGCGGGCTGCGTGTCCGAGCCGATCGTGTGGAAGCGGATCGTGGAATCGGGCAGCGGAATGCCGCTGCCGCCGAAGATCAGCGGGAGTTCGCGCGCGAGCACGATGCGCTCGCCGGGCGCGGGGAAGCGGTGCCACGGCGAGTCCGACCACCGGGTGGACCGATCGCTCGCGAGTTCCACCCCGGCGTGCTGCAGCCAGCCGACGATGCCGTCGAGCTCCGCCCACAGTGCGTCGCGGCCGCGCGGGGATGCCGCATTGCCGGCGAGCCACGCGACGGCGAGGTCGCGGGCACGTTCGGGAGTGAGCGAATGCTCCTGGCGCGACATCCCGTCGACCTCGTCGACGACCCCGGAGACCGCTGCGTCGCGGTAGTCGCGCGCGCGCCGGAGGGTGGCGTAGAGCGCCTCCCGAACGGCCTGGCGAGTGCGGTCGGCGGTGCCCGGACGGTCGCCGAGCACGGCGTCGAGCTCGGCGAGCCCGATCGAGCGGAACGCGTGGTCCTCGATGGCCCTCACCCACGCGAGGCACGCGAACGCGGCGTCGACGAGCGCCTGCGCGCCCTTCGAGATCGCGTCGGGCGGCACGCCGTCGATGCCGTCGGCGACGAACTCGCCGATGACGGAGCGGAGCACCGGGGCGAACCGGCCGATGTCGAGGCGGTCGAGCGCGCGGTGCGGCGGACGTTCGAGGAGGTCGGTGCCCAGTGCCCACTCGCCGGGGCGGGTCAGCACGTCGCGGAGGAGCTCGAGATCGGTCGCCGAGCGCATGCTCGCGTACGCGAGCTCGTCCGGTGTCGCTGCGCCGTCGGAGCCGGTCGCGGGGCGGGTGTCGAGTCGAACGGCCAGCAGTGCGCCACGACCCTTCGCGACGATCTGCGAGGTGCGTGCAGCATCGACGCCGTCGATCTCGTCTTCGCCGTTCTCACCGCTCGCGCGCTTCCGCACCGCCGCGAGGATGGGTGAGAGGAACCTGGAGAGCGGGTCCTGCCGCTCGGTGCGGGGATCGGGCGGGAGCTCGGGAACGGGTCCCTCGTACCGATTGGCCCGGATGAGCCAGTGCGACGTCTCCTTCGGCGATGGGTCGAGGTAGACGAGCACCCGGTTCACGTGCTCGTTCGCCGGGATGTTGCGCACCGCCCGCAGCGCCCGGTCGATCGGGATGTTGTCGAGCACGCCGCCGTCGACGACGCGGAAGGGATGGTGCGCGCCGTCGACGCGATGCGCACTGAACACGTTGCGCATGTCGGGCGGGTTCGTCACGACGTCGGGTGCGGCCAGGGCGTCGTCGCTCGAGTAGATGAGCGCGGGCTCGAAGGCGCCGGGGAACGACGAGGTCGTGCGCGCCGCGTACGCGATCCGTCGTACGTCGCGGTCGAATCGGACGTTGCGGGGATCGTTGAGCCGGTCGACCCTCGGGACGGCCCGGTCGGGTACCGGGTCCCCGTCGGTGCCGACGAAGCGGAAGTGCGCGTGACCTTCGGCCGCACTGCGTTCGCTCGTGTCACGGCCGTCGATCAGCGTCGCCGACAGGTCGACGACGACGTGCGGTGCGATGAGCGCTCGCCGGCCGGATGTCGGGATCTCGCCGTCGGCGGGGCGGCCGATGTCGGTGAGCTCCTTCGTGAGCTCGCTCCAGAAGTACTCGTCGCCGCGGAACACGGAGTCGAACGCCGCCGGCTTGCCGGGTTGCAGCAGGCTCCACGCCGACCCGGCGCGGAGCCAGACCGGCAGGAGGCCGTTGACGTCGACCCCGGCGCGCTGGGCGACCGCGTACATGACGGCGTTGAGGCCCCCGGCGCTCGCGCCCGCGAGCACGTCGAACTCGACGCGGTCGTATCCGCGCGAGTACAGGAGCCGGGCGTAGAGATCGGCCCGCTCGACGAGGCTTCGATCGGGAGCCGTGTCCGAGGGGTCGATGAGCAGCGCCTGCGCCGCCGGGTCGGACTCCGTTCGGTAGATGCGGATGTGCCGGAGGATGTCGAGCTCGGCGACGGCCCCGCCGATCCAGACGGCGAGGCTGACACCGCCCTTCATGGCGAGTGCGACGCGCAGGCCGCGCGAATGGAACGGCCGGGCGCCCTCGGGCAGGTACACGCGCGGGTTCGGGTCGGGCACCGAGGCCGGCCCGTGCCGGCCGGGTGCGGCGTCGGTGCCGGCCGGGTACGGGAAGTCGCCGTACTCGAGGTCGCCGTCGCGCCCGCGGGGCCGGGCAGGATCGAGCACGAGCTTCACGTAGTCGTGCGGCACCGTCGCATCGGACATCGCGGACTCCTTCGTCCCAGCCGCGGCCCGTCGACGGGCGGGCCGCGCACAGCGTAGGACGGCGTTCGCGGCGAGGCATCAGGGAAGGCACTGAAGACGCTGGTCGCGCCATGATTCCTTTGGAATCCCACGAAGCAAGGTGAGAGATTCTCGATATCACTCGTGCGACCGTCCTCGCGGCGGTAGCCTTGCAATCGGGACGCGGCCGGAGGGCCGCGAACGCCACGCGCATTCCGATCGGGGCGGGTCACGAGGTCTCGCGGGTCGACGACGGCCGGGTCACCGGTTTCGAAACCCGATCGGAAGGATCCACCATGTTGATTCGCAAGGCCATGGCTGCACTCGCCGCAGCTGCGGCGCTCGTGCTCGTCGGCGCGGGCCCCGCCATGGCGGGCGGCAGCCCCCACTTCATCAAGAGCGCCACGAGCGCGTCGGCCGACGGGACCAGCCTCGTCGTCCAGTTCAAGGAGGCCGGCCTTTCGTCGGGCTCCATCGAGACCGTCCAGGCGACGGCGCATCTCGACGCCACGTACCAGTGCATCAACGGCGGGGGCAACAACCCGAGCGATCCGAAGAAGACGACCATCTCGCAGGACGTCTCGGAGAGCGGGGTCTTCACCGCCGGCAAGAACGGCAACCTCGTCGGATCGCTGACGCTGTCGCCGCCCGCGGCGGCCGACGTGCTCGACTGCCCGAACGGCCAGACGTCGACGTTGACCGCGGTGACCTGGTCGAATGTCAGGGTCGACGACCTGACGAGCGGTGCCTCGATCATGTTGAAGGGCACGTTCAGCTCGGGCTCACCGGTCTGATCGGCACGCACGCACCCGGCGGGGGCGCGGCTGCGCCCCCGCCGGCTCGTGTGCCGGCCCGCGGCGTCGACGCTCAGTCGTCGAGCACGAAGGTGACCTCGAGCGTCACCGACCAGGCCGTGATGCGGCCATCGGCCGCCTCGACCTTCTGCTCCTTGACCCACGCGCCGCTGACGTTGCGAAGCGTCTCGGCGGCGCGGGCGACGCCCGCGGCGACCGCGTCGTCGAAGCTCACCTCGGAGCGGACGGTGATGGTGGTGACTCGTGCGACGGAAGACATGGGTTCCTCCTCGATTCCATCGGCGTACCGCCCATCATCCGCCTCACGGCGCGCGACCGCGAGGGGTTGACCGGTGCGGGCCCGCGTCAGCCGCTCTTGCGGCGGAACTCGCGCTTGTGCGAGGCGGGGCCGTGCGCGTCGTGCGCCTGGCCGCCGCCGTCGAGGTGCGCCTCGCCCTCGCGCTGCTTCGATGCCTTGTTCTTGCGCTCGAGCGCCTCGCGGAACTTGCGCTTGGTCTCGTCGGTAGGGCCCGCGGGCTTCGCGTCGTCGGATGCCATGGGTTCGAGTCTGGCATGGATGTCGCGGCGGATGCCCCACGAGCGGAGGAGCGGCGAGCACGATCCGGAGCGTCGACCACGCGACATCCGCAGTTCACGGCCAGAAAATGCGCGCTCTGCTAGCATGGCAGGCGGTCACCCGTGCGATTCGTCGCGGGTGCCGTCTGGAGCAGGCCGGCAGGAAGCTGGTCCCCTGTGGTGGATCACCGAGCACGCATCGGTGGACTTCTACTGGTGGCCAGCGTGAACGCAAGCTCTTGCGATTCGTAATGCCTGTTCCTGCTCCTTCGTACGAGTCGCGCCCACACGGGGTGCGACGTTAAACAAAGGAGAGGCCTCTTGGAAGGTCCTGAAATCACGTTCGCCGAGACCGTCATCGACAACGGCAAGTTCGGCACGCGTACCATCCGCTTCGAGACCGGCCGCCTCGCCCAGCAGGCGCAGGGCTCGGCCGTCGCGTACATCGACGAAGAGACCATGCTGCTCTCGGCGACGAGCGTCTCGAAGCAGCCGAAGGAGCACTTCGACTTCTTCCCGCTGACGATCGACGTCGAAGAGCGCATGTACGCCGCGGGCCGCATCCCCGGCTCGTTCTTCCGTCGCGAGGGCCGCCCCTCGACCGAGGCGATCCTCACCTGCCGGCTCATCGACCGCCCCCTGCGCCCCTCGTTCGTCGAGGGCCTCCGCAACGAGGTCCAGGTCGTCGTCACGGTGCTCGCGATCGAGCCCGACGAGCTCTACGACGTGCTCGCCATCAACGCCGCCTCGCTCTCGACCCAGCTCTCGGGCCTGCCCTTCTCGGGCCCCGTCGCCGGTGTGCGCGTCGCGCTCATCGACGGCCAGTGGGTCGCGTTCCCGAAGCACTCGCAGCTCGAGGAGGCCGTGTTCAGCATGGTCGTCGCCGGCCGCGTCGTGACCGAGGCCGACGGCTCGCAGGACGTCGCGATCATGATGATCGAGGCCGAGGCGACCGACAACGCGTGGGACCTCATCCAGGGCGGCGCCGTCAAGCCGAACGAAGAGGTCATCGCGCAGGGCATCGAGTCGTCGAAGCCCTTCATCAAGCAGCTCGTCGAGGCGCAGCTCCAGGTCGCGAAGACGGCCGCCAAGCCGGTCGCCGACTACCCGACGTTCCCGCCCTACCAGCCCGAGGTCAAGGAGGCCGTCGCGGCCTTCGCCGGCGCCGAGCTCAAGGACGTCTACCAGATCGCCGGCAAGGTCGAGCGCCAGGACGCCGACGACGCCCTCAAGGCGCGCACCAAGGAGCACATCGCGGCCAAGGTCGAGGCGGGCGAGCTGCCCGAGTCGGCCATCGCCGAGGTGTCGGCCGCATACAAGTCGGTCACGAAGAAGGTCATGCGCACGCGCGTCCTCGAAGAGGGCGTCCGCATCGACGGTCGCGGCCTCGCCGACATCCGGCCGCTCGACGCGGAGGTGCAGGTCGTGCCCCGCGTGCACGGCTCGGCGATCTTCCAGCGCGGCGAGACCCAGATCCTGGGCGTCACCACGCTGAACATGCTCAAGATGGAGCAGCAGATCGACTCGCTCTCGCCGGTGACGAAGAAGCGCTACATGCACAACTACAACTTCCCGCCGTACTCGACGGGTGAGACGGGTCGTGTGGGTTCGCCGAAGCGTCGCGAGATCGGCCACGGCGCCCTCGCCGAGCGCGCCCTCGTGCCGGTGCTGCCGTCGCGCGACGAGTTCCCCTACGCGATCCGCCAGGTGTCGGAGGCGCTCGGCTCGAACGGCTCCACCTCGATGGGCTCGGTCTGCGCGTCGACGCTCTCGCTGCTCAACGCGGGCGTGCCGCTGAAGGCCCCCGTCGCGGGCATCGCGATGGGCCTCATCTCCGACACCGTCGACGGTGAGACCCGCTACGCGGCGCTCACCGACATCCTCGGTGCCGAAGACGCCCTCGGCGACATGGACTTCAAGGTCGCCGGCACGAGCGAGTTCGTCACCGCGATCCAGCTCGACACGAAGCTCGACGGCATCCCCGCGTCGGTGCTCGCCGGCGCGCTGACCCAGGCGAAGGACGCCCGCACGACGATCCTCGCCGTGCTCAACGCCGCGATCGACGCGCCCGACGAGATGGCGCCGACCGCGCCGCGCGTCATCAGCGTGCAGATCCCCGTCGACAAGATCGGCGAGCTGATCGGCCCGAAGGGCAAGACGATCAACGCCATCCAGGACGAGACCGGCGCCGAGATCTCCATCGAGGAGGACGGCACCGTCTACATCGGCGCGACCGACGGCCCCTCGGCCGAGGCCGCCCGCGCCCAGGTCAACGCGATCGCCAACCCGACCAACCCCGAGGTCGGCGAGCAGTTCCTCGGCACGGTCGTGAAGATCGCCGCGTTCGGTGCGTTCGTCTCGCTGCTGCCCGGCAAGGACGGCCTCCTCCACATCTCGGAGGTGCGCAAGCTCGCCGGCGGCAAGCGCGTCGAGAACGTCGAAGACGTTCTGGGCGTCGGCCAGAAGATCCTCGTCGAGATCACGAAGATCGACGACCGCGGCAAGCTCTCGCTCGCCCCGGTGCTGCAGGAGGACGCGGACTCCGAGGGTCGCGGCGCGACCGGCGAGCACGCCGAGGCTCCCGCCGAGGGTGCCGACGCGTAATCGCACCCAGCACGCACGCGGATGCCCCGCCCGATCCATTCGGGCGGGGCATCCGTCGTTCACGGCCGGGGGAGGCCGGCCGCCGCCGCTTCGGTGATCCGCACCGATTCGGAACGATGCGGATGCCTCGCTCCGAAGTCGTGGCGATCGCCGAACTCCCGGCGCGGCGCGTGAGCCGGCTCAGAGCAGGCGGGTCGTGGCGCGGCCCGTGAGCGCGTCGCGCTCGGCCAGCGCCCTGCGGGCGGCGGTCCGCGCCTCGAGCCGGTCGAGCTGGCGTTCGCGGTCGTTGCGCCGGCTCGCGAGCCGGAGACCCCAGCTCGCGAGGCCGAGCCCGCCGCGCACGGCGAGTGCGGCGAGGGCGCCGGCGCCGGGAGAGAGGGGAGAGAGGGTTGCGTTCGTCATCATCGCTCCTTCGGAGTCGTGGTGTCGTCGGTGACCTGCCCGCGCACGAGCGGGAAGGCGTTGAGGTGGATCTGCACCGGGCGCGAGCCCGGCGACGGGGTGAGCTTGTAGAGGTCGCCGTACTTCATGAAGACGACGTCGAGCTCGGCGACGAGTGCGCCGAGCTGCTCGGCGGTGAGCCGGAGGTTGATCGTGTCGCTCGTGGCGATGTCGAGCCATTCGGCGTCGAAGATCTGGTCGCCCTCGGTGACGAAGTCGCGGAAGTTCTGCTCGCGTGTGCGCATCCACTCGTCTTCGACGAGCTTGGCGGCGAGTCGTTCGGCGCTGCCCGGCGGCAGCGAGCGGGCGTCGGGCACGGCGACCGAACCGGGCACCCGCTCCCACCAGCGTTCGCGACCCTTGCCGCGAGCGGTGTTCTCGCGCACGAGGCCGGACCGCTCGAGCTGGCGCAGGTGGTAGCTCATCGACCCGCTCGATTCGCCGAGTCGTTCGCCGAGCCCGCTCGCGGTGAGCGGGCCGTAGGCCGACAGCTCGTCGTAGATGCGCACTCGCAACGGGTGGGCGAGCGACTTCAGCGCCGAGGTCGACAGCACATGGTCGATGCCGGGGTGGCGGGTGCTGCTCGGCTGGTCCTCGAAGTTCTCCGGTGTCGTCGTCATGTTGCAAAGATAGCGCTGCAAAGAAAGCTTTGCAAGAGTTTGTTTGCAATCAATCGTTTGCAACTCTGTCCCGGTCGGTGCCGAGCCGGGCGATCGTCGCCTCGGCGAGGCGTCCGGCGCTGCCTGGAGCGAGATCCAGGTACAGCATCGGCTCGATGAGCTCGAGCTCGAGCACGCCGAGACGGCCGCCGAACCGGACGACGTCGAACCTCGCGTACAGGAGGTCGAACGGCAGCACTGCGAGCATCGCCTCGACCGCGGCGAGGTCGTCGGGGTCGGGAACGACGCGCTCGATCGACCCGCCGTAGATGCCATGGGCGCGGAAGTCGCCGGCGGCCGGGCGCTTGCGCAGCACGTGGCTGTGCGTCCCGCCCAGGAACGCGAACGACAGTTCGCCCTCCGCGACGATCGATGCGGCGAACGGCTGCACCATGACCTCGGCGTCGTGCGGGAGCGCCTCGAGCATCGCGGCCAGGTCGCTCGCCGTCGTGCGGACGACGCCCGACCCGCCGACTCCGATCGCCGGCTTCACGACGAGCTCGTCCCAGCCGGCGTCGTCGACCGCGGCGAGCACCCGTGCCGCATCGACCCGTCGCCCGCGCACGACCGGCACGATCGGCACGCCCATGCGCTCGAGGTCGTCGAGGTAGCGCTTGTCGGCGTTCCAGCGCACCGCGTCGACGGGGTTGAGGAGGAGGCACCCCGAGTGCGCGATCCCGTCGGTCGCCTCGAGGAACGCGTCGACGTGGTCGACGTAGTCCCAGGTGCTCCGCAGCACCGCGGCGTCGTAGCGACTCCAGTCGACGGTCGGGTCGCTCCAGGCGACGGCCTCGGCGTCGACGCCGCGTTCGCGGAGCGCCTCGAGCAGCCGGTGGTCGTCGGCGAAGAGCGACTCCACGTCGGGGATGCGCCACGTGACGAAGCTCGGGAGCCGCTCGCATCTCACGACCGCCACGTGCATCGGTCAGCTCCCCGAGGTGAGCAGCGGTCCGAGTCGATAGGGGATGAGCTCGCCCATCGCGAGCGAGGTCTCGGTGCGTTCGACGCCGTCGACCGCGAGGATCTCGCCGTCGATGCGGAACAGGTCGTGCGCATCTCGGCAGACGACGCGCACGAGCAGGTCGATCGACCCCGAGAGCCCGTGCGCCTGGATGACCTCGGGGATCTCGGCGATGCGGTCGACCACGTCGCCGAGCAGCTTCTGCCGGACGTGGACGGCGATGAACGCCTCGAGCGGGTAGCCGAGCGGCGTGGGGTCCATGCTGCGCTCGAACGAGAGGAACGCCCCGGATGCCTCGAGCCGCGCCATCCTCGCCTGCACGGTGTTGCGCGACAGGCCGAGCCGATCGGCGAGGGCGACCACCGTGGCGCGCGGGTCGGGTGCGAGCGCCGAGAGCAGGGCGCGATCGACGGCGTCGTAACCGGTCATATCGCCAGACGATAGCACGCATCGCTCGGCTTCGACTTGGCAACATGCTCAAGCGATCGGTGCATGCTTGAGCGGTGTGACCGATCGACGTATGCTCGCCGTATCCGGCAGAGCGGCCGGTGCGGGCTGCCCACGAAGCGGGTCCGCCGAAAGCGAGGATCGACGATGACCCCATCCGACCGAGACGCCACGGGGCTGTTGACGCGCCCCGATCCGTTCGTCCAGCTGATCACCCCGACGGGCGAGCGCGTGCGCGACGACGTCCACGACCCGTGGGTCCGCGACATCGACCTCGATGTGCTCGCGCGGCTGTACCGCGACATGGTCGTCGTGCGCCGGCTCGACACCGAGGCCACGGCCCTGCAACGCCAGGGCGAACTGGGCCTGTGGCCCCCGCTGGCCGGCCAGGAGGCCGCCCAGATCGGGTCGGCGCGCGCCCTCCGCGGCGACGACTTCGTCTTCTCGAGCTACCGCGAGCACGCCGTCGCCTGGGTGCGCGATGTGCAGCCGGCCGAGCTCCTGAGCGTGTGGCGCGGCACCGCCGCGAGCGGGTGGAACCCCTACGAGCACAACATGGCCGTGCCGCAGATCATCATCGGCGCGCAGGCGCTGCACGCCACCGGCTACGCGATGGGAGCCCGCTGGGAGGGCACCGACACCGCGGCCATCGCCTACTTCGGCGACGGCGCGACCAGCGAGGGCGACGTCAACGAGGCGCTCGTGTTCGCCGCGAGCTTCGACGCCCCCGTCGTGTTCTTCTGCCAGAACAACCAGTGGGCGATCTCCGAGCCGGTCGGACTGCAGTCCAAGCAGCCCCTCGCGCGTCGCGCCGACGGCTTCGGCATGCCGGGCATCCGCGTCGACGGCAACGACGTGCTCGCCGTCCTGGCGGCGACGCGCATCGCACTCGATCGCGCCCGCCGCGGCGAAGGGCCGACCTTCATCGAGGCCGTCACCTACCGGATCGGCCCGCACACCACCGCCGACGACCCGACCCGCTACCGTACCGAGCCCGAGCTCGCCGAATGGCGCGAGCGCGACCCGATCGCGCGCGTGCTGGCGTTCCTCGAGGCCTCGGGTGTCGACGCCGAGGGCCTGCAGCGCGACGCGCAGGCCGAGGCCGACCGCGTCGCCGCCGACCTGCGCGCGGCGATCACGACGCTCGCCGACCCCGAACCCATGTCGGTGTTCGACCACGTCTACGCCGAGCCGAACAGCCACCTCGACCGCCAGCGCGACCACTACGCCCGCTACCTCGCGATGTTCGACGACGCGAGCCACGAGGCATCCGGCTCTGAAGGAGGCGCTCGATGACCCAGCTGACCCTTGCGAAGGCCCTCAACGCGGGGCTGCGCCACGCGCTCGCCGACGACGAGAAGGTCGTGCTCATGGGCGAGGACATCGGCACGCTCGGCGGCGTGTTCCGCGTCACCGACGGGCTGAAGGCGGAGTTCGGCGCGCACCGCGTCGTCGACTCGCCGCTGTCGGAGGCGGGCCTCATCGGAACGGCGGTCGGGCTCGCGTACCGTGGATTCCGCCCCGTCGTCGAGATCCAGTTCGACGGCTTCATCTATCCCGGCTTCGACCAGATCGTCGCCCAGGTCGCCAAGCTGCACTACCGTTCGCGCGGCACGGTGAAGATGCCGATCACGATCCGCGTGCCCTTCGGCGGCGGCATCGGTGCGGCCGAGCACCATTCGGAGTCGCCCGAGGCGTACTTCGCGCACACGGCGGGCCTGCGCGTCGTCGCGTGCTCGAACCCCGCCGACGCGCACCTCATGATCCGCCAGGCGATCGCGAGCGACGACCCCGTGCTCTTCTTCGAGCCGAAGCGCCGCTACCACGTGAAGGGCGAGGTCGACCTCGACGCGAGCCTCGCCGACGCACCGCCCCTGGGCGTCGCGTCGACGCTCACCCGCGGCGACGACGTCACGCTCGTCACCTACGGCGCGCTCGTGCAGACCGCCCGTGACGCGGCGACGGCGGCGGCGGAAGACGGCGTCTCGATCGAGGTCATCGACCTGCGCTCGCTCGCGCCGATCGACTACGCACCCGTCGAGGCGTCGGTGCGTCGGACGGGACGCCTCGTGATCGCGCACGAGGCGGGACAGCAGGGCGGCATGGGCGCCGAGATCGCGGCGTCGATCACCGAGCGGTGCTTCGAGTTCCTCGAGGCGGCGCCCGTGCGCGTCACCGGCCACGACATCCCGTATCCGCCGGCCAAGCTCGAACGGCACCACCTGCCCGACCTCGACCGCATCCTCGACGGGGTCGACCGGGTGCTCGGCCGTCCGAACTCGCTGAGCGGAGTGGAGGCATGACGACGATGATCCGCGACTTCCCGTTGCCCGACCTCGGCGAGGGCCTCACCGAGAGCGAGATCGTCGCCTGGCGGGTCGCCGTCGGCGACCGGGTCGAGCTCAACCAGATCGTCGCCGACGTCGAGACCGCGAAGGCCGTCGTCGAACTGCCGACGCCGTACGCGGGGGTCATCACCGCGCTGCATGCCGCCGAGGGCGAGACGGTCAACGTGGGCGAGCCGCTCTTCTCGTGCGACACCGGTGAACCGCTCGACGACGGCGAACCGGTCGGGGCGGCGGATGCCTCCGAGTCGGGCGCCTCGACCTCCGATGCCCCCGAGCCCACGCTCGTCGGCTACGGTGCGCGCGACGAGGGCGGCCCGAAGCGGCGTGCGCGCCGCGCGCCCGGCGGTGCCGCTTCCGCGGCGGCGACAGCACGCACCGGCACGCCCTCCGCGACGTCGGCGGAGGCGACGACCGGGCCGGCCGCCGCCGAAGCGCCCGCGCAGGCGGGGGAGCGGCCCGAGCGACCCCGCTCGACGCCGCCGGTGCGCAAGCTCGCCCGTGACCTGGGCGTCGACCTCGAACAGATCGCGGGCACCGGCCCGCGCGGGCTCATCACGCGCGACGACGTCGAGCGCGCGGCGTCCTCGCCCGGGGTCGCGGCTCCCGCGGCCGGTGCCGTCGGCGCAGTGCCCGCCGCGGCGGCCCGCGGCCGTGCCGACCGCCCGGCGGAGACGCGCATCCCGATCCGCGGCGTGCGCAAGCACACCGCGGCGGCGATGGTGCGCAGCGCCTTCACCGCGCCGCACGTGACCGAGTTCCTCACCGTCGACGTCACCGAGACGATGGAGCTCGTGCGCAGCCTGCGCGAAGACCGCGCGCTCGCGTCGCACCGGGTCACCCCGCTCGCCGTCGTCGCGAAGGCGCTCTGCATCGCCGCTCGCCGCACGCCCGACGTCAACGCCCGGTGGGACGACGACGCGCAGGAGATCGTGCAGTTCGGCGGCGTCAACCTCGGCATCGCCGCCGCGACCGATCGGGGACTCGTCGTGCCGAACATCCCGGCCGCAGACGAGCTGACGCTGCTCGAGCTCGCCGACGCGATCACCGCGCTCGCCGAGACCGCCCGCGCAGGGCGCACGAGCCCCGCAGACCTCGCAGGCGGGACGATCTCGATCACCAACATCGGCGTGTTCGGCATCGACGCGGGCACGCCGATCCTCAACCCGGGTGAGGCGGCGATCCTCGCGATGGGGGCCGTGCGACGCCAGCCGTGGGAGCACCGCGGTGAGATCGCGCTGCGCGAGGTCATGACGCTCAGCCTCTCGTTCGACCACCGACTCGTCGACGGTGCGCAGGGCTCGCGGTTCCTCGCCGACATCGGCGCGATCCTGCGCGAGCCGGGTCGCGCGCTGACCATGATGTGACGGCCGGTACCGAACTCGGGAGATCGGCGGCGGCTCGCCGTTCCGTCGTGCGATCCGCGGCGGGCACCCCGGGTTCGGTACCGGGTGGGACCGCACCCCTACCGGCGGGTCGTCGCCCGGAGGATGATGGCAGCATGAACGACCCGCGGCGCATCCTCACCCCGGCCGAGACCGCCGACGACCTGGCGGGAACGGCGTTCGTGCACACCGGCGACCGGATCGACGGCGCCTACCGCACCGATGACTTCGCGAGCGCGGTCGAGCTGCTCGACGAGGTCGCTGCGGTCGCCGACGCCCTGAACCACCATCCCGACGTGCGGCTCGGCTGGGGGCGCATCGAGTTCGAGCTGAGCTCGCACGACGTGGGCGGCGTCACCTCGCGCGACGTCGAGCTCGCCCGCCGGATCGACGCGCTCGCCGACGGGCAGGGTGCGCGGCCCGGCAACTGACGGGCAGGGCGCGCGGCCCGGCAGTCGTCGCGAACCGCGCGGCACGCGATCGGCCGGGGCTCGGGGTTCGCCGCAGTCGGGCCGGACCGGTGGGCGGCACGCCCGCGAGGCATCCGCCCGCGCCGATCAGCCGAGCTGGTAGACGCGTTCCTCGATCTCGGTGCCGCGTGCGTTCGCGAACCCCGTCTCGGTGCCGACCTGCTCGAATCCGAGCCGCTCGAGCACCGCGATCGAGCGGACGTTGTCGGCTGCGACGCGAGCGCGCACGGGGCGCTCGCCGAGCGTGTCGAGGAAGAGGCGCATCGCACGGGTCGCGATGCCGCGGCCCCAGTACGCACGGTCGATCCAATAGGTGATCTCGGGCGTGCCCTCGTCGAACCAGCGGGCGACGCTGCCCACGATGTCGCCGTCGACGCGGACGGTCCGGGCGTCGATGCCCGGATCGTCGAAGAGTCGTCGCCAATGGGCGTCGAACATCGCCCGATCGCCCGGGTCGGGCGGCGTGAACGCGGCCATCTCGACCGCGACGGGGTCTTGCTCGATCAGGAACAGTGCATCGAGATCGCCGACGCGGGTCGCGCGCAGCGTCACGACATGAGGCTCGCCCATGCCATCTCCTCCAGGATGCCGCGGACGATGCCCTCGGCAGGTCGGCGCCCGGGGATGCGGGCGCTGTGCGGAGTGGAGTTCAGGAGTCCGAAGGCGGCGTGTGCCCGGACCCTGAGCTCCGCCTCGGCCCGATCGGGCCGGAGTCTGGAGAGCACGTCGACCCAGTTCTCGACGTACCGGCGCTGGAGGAGGCGGACCTCGTGACGGGCGCCGCGGTCGAGCTGCTCGAGCTCGCGGTCCTGCACGAGGATGACGTCGGCCTCGCCCAGCGCGAAGTCGACGTGGTGGGCGATGAGCGCGCGCAGCGCGTCGTCGGGGCCGGATGCCTCGCCGAGGACCCGCTCGGCCCCGTCGAGGAGGGCCCGGCTCGCGCCCTCGAGGATGGCGGCGAGCACCGCGGCCTTGCCGGGGAAGTGCCGGTACACCGCGGGGCCGGAGACGCCAACGGCGGTGCCGAGGTCTTCGATCGTGACGCCCGCATAGCCGCGCTCGGCGAAGAGCGTCGCCGCGGCGGCGAGGATGGCGGCGCGACGGTCGGCCTTCTGGCGGCCGCGCTCGGTGAGCGCTGCCGGTGCCTCGGGCACGGGGGCGGGGCTGCTTGCCATCTCGGTTAACGCTCGCTAACATCGGGAATCGAGTTAGTGCACACTAACCGAAATCACGTGCCGTCCACAAGGGGGCGCGCCGCCGCCGGCGAAGGGGCCGACGGCGGATCGACCGAGACGGGGCGAAATGGTCACGCTGCAGACGCACATCGACGCCGATGGCGAGGCGGGGCGTGCGAACGCCGCCGCCCATGCCGAACTCGTGGAGGAGCTGCGCGAGCGGCTCGCCGCCGCGGCGCTCGGCGGGCCCGAGGCATCCCGGGAGCGCCATGTCGCCCGTGGCAAGCTGCTGCCCCGCGACCGGGTCGACCGCCTGCTCGACGAGGGCAGCCCGTTCCTCGAGGTCGCGCCCCTCGCCGCCGACGGCCTGTACGGCGGCGACTCGCCGGGTGCCGGCATCATCACGGGCATCGGGCTCGTGCACGGCCGTCCCGTGATGGTCGTCTGCAACGACGCGACCGTCAAGGGCGGCACCTACTACCCGATGACGGTGAAGAAGCACCTGCGCGCGCAGGAGATCGCGAAGGAGCATCGCCTCCCGTGCGTGTACCTCGTCGACTCTGGCGGCGCGTTCCTGCCCCTGCAGGACGAGGTGTTCCCCGACCGCGAGCACTTCGGCCGCATCTTCTACAACCAGGCGCAGCTCTCGTCGATGCGGGTCCCGCAGCTCGCCGCCGTGCTCGGCTCGTGCACGGCGGGCGGCGCCTACGTGCCGGCGATGAGCGACGAGACCGTGATCGTGCGGAACCAGGGCACCATCTTCCTCGGCGGCCCGCCCCTCGTGAAGGCAGCGATCGGCGAGGTCGTGACGCCGGAGGAGCTCGGCGGCGGCGACCTGCACTCGCGGGTGTCCGGTGTCACCGACCACCTCGCAGAAGACGACGAGCACGCGCTCGAGCTCGTGCGCGACATGGTCGCGACGCTGCCCGAGCAGCCGGCGCGGGCGTGGGCGGTGCGCGAGCCCCGTCCTCCGGCCGTCGACCCGGCGGGCCTCACCGCAGCCGTGCCGATCGACGTGCAGCAGCCCTACGACGTGCACGAGGTGATCGCGCGGCTCGTCGACGGCAGCGAGTTCAGCGAGTTCAAGCCCGAGTACGGCGACACCCTGGTCACCGGCTTCGCCCGCATCGACGGCCACCCGGTCGGCATCGTCGCGAACAACGGCGTGCTGTTCAGCGAATCGGCGATGAAGGGCGCGCACTTCATCGAGTTGTGCGACCAGCGCGGAATCCCGCTGCTGTTCCTGCAGAACATCTCGGGGTTCATGGTCGGCCGCGACGCGGAGGCGGGCGGCATCGCCAAGCACGGCGCGAAGATGGTGACCGCGGTCGCCACGACCCGGGTGCCGAAGCTCACGGTCGTGATCGGCGGCTCGTTCGGCGCCGGCAACTACTCGATGTGCGGGCGGGCGTACTCGCCCCGGTTCCTCTGGATGTGGCCGAATGCGCGCATCTCGGTGATGGGCGGCGAGCAGGCGGCCTCCGTGCTCGCGACGGTCAAGCGCGACCAGCTCGCGATCAAGGGCGAGACCTGGGCGGATGACGCGGAGGAGGCGTTCCGCGCCCCGATCCGCGCGCAGTACGAAGACCAGGGCAGCCCGTACCATTCGACGGCCCGGCTCTGGGACGACGGCATCATCGCGCCCGAGGACACGCGCACGGTGCTCGCCCTCGCGCTCGAGCTCGCGAGCCGCACTCCGCTGCCCGAGCCGGCGTTCGGGCTCTTCCGCATGTAGTGACGGCGACGGCGCGGGCGCTCGGGCGCCCCGCCGTTCGCGGCGTCAGCGAGCGGATGCCTCGGCCGCGCGCTCGATCGCGTCGACGATCGCCGGTACGCCGCCGTGCCAGGGCGTGCCGTGGCCCGGAAGCACCCAGCTCGCCGCGACGCCGTCGAGCCGATGCAGGGAGGCGAGCGCCTCGGCGGGGTCGTCGGTGAAGGGGGCGGGCTGCGGACCCTCGGCGCCCGTGAGCACGTGCCTGGTCGTCAGCGCGTCGCCGACGAACACGGCGTCGACCGCGGGAACGTGGATCGCGACGCTGCCGGCGGAGTGCCCCGGCATGCCGATGATGCGCGGCGAGCCCGGCAGGTCGAGCACGTCGCCGTCGCGCATCGGCACGACCTCGGTGAGGTGCGTCGTGCGCAGGCCGCCCGTGCGCGCCGCGTACCAGAGGAACCTCGCGGTCGCGCCGAGCTTCACGTGCCCCCATCCGGGCTTCGACGACTCCTCGCCCCGCGCGCGGGCTGCGTCGGCCTCGTGGACGTGGACGGGCACGCCGTGGTCGCGGCGCAGGCGTTCGGCGAAGCCGATGTGGTCGGTGTCGCCGTGGGTGAGCACGACGCCCCGGACGTCGTCGACCGTGCGGCCCATCGCCGCCAGCTCGTCGATCAGCTCCGGCCACTGCCCGGAGAGGCCTGCGTCGATGACCGTCACGCCCTCGGGTGCGTCGACGAGGTAGACGGCGACGATGTCGTTGCCGATGCGGTGGAGCGACGGGGCGAGCTGCATTTCGGGATCCTCTGCGTTCTCGGTGTGGACGATGATGGCTATGCTACATAGCCATCATGGCTATGCGCAATAGCCTAAGCTCGATTCCGACATCGCATGAGGGGAGCACGAGATGCCCGCACCCGATCGCACCTCGCTCGAGGAGATCATCGCCGCCGGCCGCACCGTCGTCGAGTCCGCCGGCCTCGACGGCCTGACGATGCAGGCCGTCGCCGATCGCGTCGGCGTGCGAGCGCCGTCGCTCTACAAGCGGGTGCGCAACCGCGGCGCGCTCGTGGCGCTCGTGGCCGAGGCGACCGTGCACGACCTGGCCGCCCGCCTCGACTCGGCGGCGCCGTCCGGCGGCGACGCGCGTCGCGGGCTCGTCGGGCTCGCCCGCGAGCTCCGTACGTTCGCGCACGAGTGCCCCGTCGCGTTCGGCCTGGTGTTCGCACCCGGCGGCGGGGGAGTGTCGCAGGGGGTCCTCACGGCGGCGAGCGCCCCGGTGCTGCGCGTCGCCACGGCGCTCGTCGGCGAGTCCGATGCGCTTCCCGCCGCGCGCACGATCACCGCCTGGGCGAACGGCTTCGTCACGATGGAACTCGCGGGGGCGTTCCGGCTCGGCGGTGACGTCGACCGCGCGTTCGACTACGGCGTCGAGCGACTCGCCGAGGCGCTTGCCAATTCAGTTAACGAGCACTAACATCAGTTCCAGTTAGTGCGCGCTAACTGGAGAGCGCGCTGCAATGGTGCAGAGAGGCGCGAATGGTCACGCTCGAGGGCTTGCCCGGCGATGCCGGCTCCCGACTCCCCGCCGAGGTCGATCCCCGCCCGCGCCCGTTCGAGCGCGTGCTCGTCGCGAACCGCGGCGAGATCGCGGTGCGCGTCATCCGCACCCTTCGTCGGCTCGGCATCCGCTCGATCGCCGTCTACTCCGACGCCGATGCCGACGCGCCGCACGTGCGGCTCGCCGACGACGCCGTCCGCATCGGCCCCGCAGCGGCCGCCGAGAGCTATCTCGATGCCGACCGCCTCGTCGCTGCGGCGCTCGCGACGGGTGCCCAGGCCGTGCACCCCGGGTACGGCTTCCTGTCCGAAGACGCAGACTTCGCCGCCGCCTGCGCCGCGGCCGGCATCGCCTTCGTCGGCCCCGGCGCGCGCGCCCTCGAGATCATGGGCGACAAGATCCGCGCGAAGCAGCATGTCGCGGCGTCGGGCGTGCCGACGGTGCCCGGCGTCGCCGATCCAGCGCTCGACGACGCGGCACTCCTCGAAGCCGGTGCGGCGGTGGGGTTCCCGCTCCTCGTGAAGCCGTCCGCCGGCGGCGGCGGCAAGGGCATGCAGATCGCGCGAGACGCCGAGCAGCTGGCCGCGGCGCTGCCGGCCGCGCGCCGCATCGCCCGGGCCGCGTTCGGCGACGACACGCTCCTCCTCGAGCGGCTCATCGAGCGCCCCCGGCACATCGAGGTGCAGGTGCTCGCCGACGCCCATGGCCGCGTCATCCACCTCGGCGAGCGCGAGTGCTCGCTGCAGCGCCGCCACCAGAAGGTCATCGAAGAGGCGCCGTCGCCGTTGCTCGACGCGGCCACCCGCGCCCGCATCGGCGAGGCGGCCTGCGACGCCGCCCGCAGCGTCGACTACCGCGGCGCCGGCACGGTCGAGTTCCTCGTCTCCGACTCTGCACCCGACGAGTTCTTCTTCATCGAGATGAACACCCGGCTCCAGGTGGAGCACCCCGTCACCGAACTCGTCACCGGCATGGACCTCGTCGAGCAGCAGCTGCGCATCGCCGCGGGCCAGCCGCTCGCTGTACGGCAGGACGACGTGCGGCTCACCGGGCACGCGATCGAGGCGCGTGTCTACGCAGAGAGCCCCGAGCGCGGCTTCCTCCCGTCGACGGGTGAACTGCTCATCTGGCGCGAGCCGGCGGGCGACGGGGTGCGGGTCGACGGCGGCATCCGCTCGGGCCAGACGATCACCGCCGACTACGACCCGATGCTCGCGAAGGTCATCGCACGCGGGGCCGACCGGGCCGAGGCCCTCACGCGGCTCGACGCGGCGCTCGCCGGCACGGTGGTGCTGGGCATCGACACGAACCTCGCGTTCCTCCGCCGCCTCCTCGCCGAACCGGCGGTGCGGCGCGGCGACCTCGACACCGGCCTCATCGACCGCATGCCGGAGCCCGAGTCCGACGGCGTTCCCCCCGAGGTGCTCGCCGCCGCGCAGGCGGCACGCGCCTCGGCGGCCGTCGATGCCGCCCGCGAGGCCGGCGGTCGTGCCTGGCAGCTCGCCCGCGACTGGCGACCCGGTCGACCGGGCACCCCCTCCGGCGCCGCAGCGCACTCGGCGTCTGCGGACGCCGTCGCGACCGCCGGCGACGGCGCGACCTGGGTGCACACTCCGCACGGTACCTGGCGGGTGCCGGCTCCCGATCGTCGCGCCGACCTCGACGCCCGACTCGCGATGATCGAGCGCGGCGGCCTCGTCGACCCCGAACTCCGTGCGCCGATGCCCGGCACCGTGACCGCCGTGCTCGTCGCCGACGGCGACCGGGTCGAGCCCGGAGACGCCGTCGTCGCGATCGAGGCGATGAAGATGGAGCACCGCGTGACCGCGACCGTCGCCGGCATCGTGCGGCTGTCGGTCGCGATGGGGCAGCAGGTCTCGCGAGACCAGCCGGTCGCCCGAGTCGACGCATCGCCCGAGGCATCCACCCGCATCGACGGCACCGCCGACCGCGACCCGGTCGCGGCCGCCCCGAGCATCCCACCGGCATCGTCGGGCGCACTCCACGAGGGTGCGCACCCGAGCACCCCACCAGGAATGAGGATCACGACGTGAGCACCGAGCTGAGCAGCGAAGAGCAGCAGCTGTACGACATGGTCTGCGAGTTCGCCGACACCGTCGTCGCACCGCAGGCGTACGAGGCGGACCGCACGCACACCCTGTCGATGGACGTCGTCGCGCAGATGGGCGAGCTCGGGCTGTTCGGGCTGCCGTTCCCCGAGGAGGTCGGCGGCCAGGGCGGCGACTACGTGGCGCTGTGCCTCGCGATCGAGGCCCTCGCCCGCGTCGACCAGTCGATCGCGATCACGCTCGAGGCCGCGGTCGGCCTCGGCGCGATGCCGGTCTTCCGTCACGGCACCGAGGAGCAGAAGGCCGAGTTCCTGCCCGACCTCGTCGCCGGTCGCGCGCTCGCCGGCTTCGGCCTGACCGAGTCCGAGGCCGGTTCCGACGCCGGCGCCACCCGCACGACGGCGGTGCTCGACGGCGACGAGTGGGTCGTGAACGGCTCGAAGCAGTTCATCACCAACTCGGGCACGCCGATCACGAGGTTCGTCACGGTCACGGCCGTCACCGGCGAGCGCACCCGGGCCGACGGATCGGTCGCGAAGGAGCTCTCGACGATCATCCTGCCGAACGGCACACCCGGCTTCACGGTCGCCCCCGGCTACGACAAGTCGGGCTGGCGCGCGTCCGACACGCACCCGCTGACGTTCGACGACGTGCGCGTGCCCGCGGCGAACCTGCTCGGCGAGCGCGGGCGCGGCTTCGCCAACTTCCTGCAGACGCTCGACGAGGGCCGCATCGCGATCGCGGCGCTCGCGACGGGTGCCGCGCAGGGCTGCCTCGACGAGGCGCTCGCCTACGCGAAGACCCGCAACGTGTTCGGCGTGCCGATCGCGTCGCACCAGTTCATCGCCTTCACGATCGCCCAGATGCAGGCCCGCGTCTACACGTCGCGCCTCGCCTGGCACGACGCGGCCCGACGCGCCGACGCGGGCCTCCCGTTCAAGAAGGAGGCGGCGATGGCGAAGCTCGTCTCGAGCGACGCCGCGATGCTGAATGCTCGCGACGCCACCCAGATCTTCGGCGGCATGGGCTTCATGAACGAGAGCCTCGTGGCCCGGCACTACCGCGACTCGAAGATCCTCGAGATCGGCGAGGGCACCAACGAGGTGCAGCTCATGGTGATCGCACGCGAGCTGGGCCTCGCCGGGTAGCGTTCGAGTCGAGAGGGATGCCTCGGGCCGACCGAGGCGGGAGGGAGCGGGCGATGCCCGGCGAATCGACCGACCTGCCCGAGGTGCGCCGCGAGGTGCTGCAGCGGGGGCTCTGGTTCGACGAGTTCGAACCCGGCACCCGCTACCTGCACCGGCCGGGTCGCACCGTCACGGAGGCCGACAACGTGCTGTTCACGACGCTGACGATGAACACCCAGTCGCTGCACCTCGACGCCGCGTGGGCCGAGGGCCAGCCGTTCGGCGAGCGGCTCGTGAACTCGATGTTCACGCTCGCGACGATCGTGGGCGCCTCGGTGGCCCAGCTGACCCAGGGCACGATCGTCGCGAACCTCGGGTTCGCCGAGGTCGCGTTCCCCGCACCGCTCTACCACGGCGACACCCTGTACAGCGAGACGCTGGTCGTCGCGGTGCGCGAGTCCGCCTCACGGCCCGGTCAGGGCATCGTCACCCTGCATCACGTCGGGCGCAACCAGCACGGGGTCGAAGTCGCCCGGGCGACGCGGTCGGTCCTCATGTGGACGCGCGAGGCGGGGGAGCGGCAGGCATCCGAGTCCGCGAGCGGTTCCGATGCCGCCGGCGCGCGCGGCGCCGAGCGCACCGACGAGGAGGAATGATGGCCGACCGACCCGCCTTCCGCTTCGGGCCGGCGATCCTGTTCTGCCCGGCGGATCGCCCCGAGCGATACGCGAAGGCGCTCGACCGCGCCGACGCAGTCATCGTCGACCTCGAAGACGCCGTGGCGCCGGGTGCGAAGCCCGAGGCCCGCGCAGCCCTCGTCGACACGCCGCTCGACCCCGAGCGGGTGATCGTGCGCGTGAACCCCGCCGGCACCGAGGACTTCGCCGCCGACCTCGCCGCGATCGCCGCGACCGACTACCGCACGGTGATGCTCGCCAAGTGCGAGGGCACGGCCGACCTGGTCGACCTCGCCGAGCTCGAGGTCGTCGCGCTCTGCGAGACGGCGCGCGGCGTCATGTCCGCGGCCGAGATCGCGGCGATCCCCAACGTGTCGGCGCTCATGTGGGGTGCTGAAGACCTCGTCGCGTCGCTCGGCGGCTCGTCGAGTCGCGGGCCCGACGGCGGCTATCGCGAGGTCGCGCGGCACGCCAGATCTCAGGTGCTGCTCGCCGCCGGGGCGCACGGCGCCGCGGCGATCGACGCCGTCCACCTCGACATCGCCGATGTCGAGGGTCTCCGCCTCGAGGCGGAGGATGCGGCGGCCGTCGGCTTCGCGGCGACCGCGTGCATCCACCCCTCGCAGTCCGCCGTCGTCCGGTCGGCGTACCGGCCCGAGCCCGAGCGCGTGGCGTGGGCGCGCGCGGTGCTCGAGGCGGCCGAGGGCGAGCGCGGGGTGTTCGCGTTCCGGGGGACGATGGTCGACGCACCAATGCTCGCCCAGGCCGAAGCGGTGCTGCGGCGCGCCCGCCGCTGAACCGCGCACACGGTTCATGAGACTGCCTCAGGATCCCCTTGAACGGGGGACATCCGCGGTCCCGCTGCAAACGATTCGATAACGGTTCACCCGTTCTCCGCCGAATCGGCGCAGAAACAGCCATCGATCTGCATATCCTCAGAGCCAATCCTGGGGAGGAGGAGACGAGTGGCACGACACGTCTACCGCGGCAGCGCGGCGAGCGCTGCGGGGGCGGCGATCGCCGAGATCGACATCGACGCGATCGAGCGCGCCGAGTCGAGCGAGACCGAAGCGGCCCGCCTGCGCGTCGAGACCGTCGCGTCCAACCCGCTCTCCGGGCCGATCACCGTGCCGGCGCGTGTGCCCATCGGAGGCACCGGCATCGAGGCCCAGCCGTTCGCGCTCGGGGCGTCGACCTTCGGCTGGACGCTCGGCGCCGACGACGCATTCGCGGTGCTCGACCGCTTCGCCGGCGTCGGCGGCTCGCTCCTCGACACGGCCGACAGCTACGCCGCGGGGCGCAGCGAGTCGATCATCGGCATGTGGCTCGAGTCGCGCAGCGCGCGCGCCCGGATGTCGGTGATGACGAAGATCGGCCAGCACCCCGATCACCCGGGCCTCGCGCCGAAGCAGATCAAGGCCGCCGTCGAGGCCTCCCTCTCGCGGCTCGGCGTCGAGCGCCTCGACCTCGTGCACTTCCACGGCGAAGACCCCGAGGTCCCGCTCGAAGAGAGCCTCGGAGCCGTCGACGCGCTCATCGCCGCCGGCAAGGTGGGGGCGATCGGCGCAAGCGACTTCGGTCCCGACCGGCTCATCGAGGCGCGCGTGCTCGCCGCGAACGGGCTGCCCCGCTTCCAGACGTTCACGACCCGGTACAACCTCATGGAGCGTCGTTCCTACGAGGGTGCTCCCGAGCTCGTCGCCCACGCGCAGGGCCTCGCCGTGCTGCCCTACTTCGCCCTCGCGAACGGATTCCTCGGCGGCCAGGTCCGCCGTCGTGCCGACGTGCGGCACGACGCCCGCGGAGCGCGCCAGGCCAAGCACCTGGGGCGTCGCGGTCACCGGGTGCTCGCCGCCGTCGATGCGGTCGCCTTCGCCCACGGCGTCCAGCCCGCGACGATCGCACTGGCCTGGCTGCTCGCGAAGCCGACGGTCGCAGCGCCGGTCGCGAGCGCAACGCGACCCGAGCAGGTCGAGGCGCTCCTCGCCGCCGCCGGCATCGAGCTCACGCGCTCCGAGCTCGTCGAGCTCGACCGCGCCTCGGCCTGAGTCGCGCGGCCGTCGAGCCGACCTGCTTTCCATGCCCGGGTGGCATAGGCTGTTCGGGATGAACGGCGCCGTCGACCTCCCACTCGGCCAGGCCGAGCTCTCGTTCGAGGCGACGGGCGGCTCGCGCGTGCGGCGTTCGGTGCTCCCCTCGGGCGTCCGGGTGCTCAGCGAGCAGGTTCCGGGCAGTCGCAGCGCGACCGTCGGCTTCTGGGTCGCGGTCGGCTCGCGCGACGAGCAGGGGGCGGATGCCTCGCGGCCGGCGAGCCTCGGGTCGACCCACTTCCTCGAGCACCTGCTGTTCAAGGGCACCGCGAAGCGCACCGCCCTCGACATCGCGATCTCGTTCGACTCGGTCGGCGGCGAGCACAACGCGCTCACCGCGAAGGAGTACACCTGCTACTACGCGAAGGTGCAGGATCGCGACCTGCCGATGGCGGTCGAGGTGCTCGCCGACATGTTCACCTCGTCGCTGCTCGACGCGGGCGAGTTCGAGACCGAGCGCGGCGTCATCCTCGAGGAGCTGTCGATGGCGGGCGACGACCCCGCCGACGTGGCCAACGAGCGATTCTTCAGCACCGTGCTCGGCGAGCACCCGCTGGGCCGTCCCATCGGCGGTGATCCCGCGACGATCCGGGCCGCCACCCGCTCGGCCGTGCACGAGCACTACCGGGCGAACTACCGCCCGCAAGACCTGGTCGTCACCGTCGCGGGCGCGGTCGACCACGACGCGCTCGTCCTCGATCTCACGCGCGCCCTCGGGGTCGCGGGCTGGCGGCTCGACGAGGCGGCCGACCCGGTGCCGCGCCGCTCGACCGCCCCGGCGACCCTCGACACAGGGCATCCGCTGACGGTCGTCGAACGACCGACGGAGCAGGTCAACCTGCTCGTCGGCGTTCCCGGGCTCGTCGCCACCGATGAGCGCCGCTCGACGATGAGCATGCTCAACGCGATCTTCGGCTCGGGCATGTCGTCGAGGCTCTTCCAGCAGGTGCGCGAGCGCCGCGGGCTCGCCTACGCCGTCTACTCGTTCGCGCCGGCCTACTCCGACGCCGGCCTCTTCGGCATGTACGCGGGCTGCGCCCCGTCGAAGGCCGGCACCGTCGCCGAGCTCATGCGCGACGAGCTCGAGCGGCTCGCCCGCGACGGCGTGACCGCCGAAGAGCTGCGACGCGCGGCCGGCCAGCTCGCCGGCGCCTCGGCGCTCGCGCTCGAAGACTCCGACACCCGCATGAGCCGTCTCGGCCGGGCCGAGCTGACGCTCGGCGAGTTCGCAGACCTCGACGAGGCGCTCCGGCGCATCGCACGCGTCACCGTCGACGACGTGCGGGCGCTCGCCGCCGACCTCGTCTCCCGCCCGTTCTCGGTGG
>NZ_JBSHHD010000038.1:0-35170 GCF_053618155.1 Agromyces sp. NPDC055658
CGCCTCGCAGACGTCGGCGCCCACGTCGGGGATGGGGCGTCGCGCACGATGGGCCCGGTTTCACCGGGCCCATCGCGCTCTCCCGCGGGAGGCAGCGGGAGTGTCGTCAGCCGAGCGCCGGCTTCACGAGCGTCGCGTAGTTCGCGTACCCCGTCGAGTTCGGGTGGAACGCCGCTGTCGTGTTGAACCAGCTGAAGCTGTTGATCCATGGTGAGGAGCTGCCGATGCCGTGCCCCGCGAAGGCGGCCTCGACGTCGACGAAGCCCGCGCCGTTGGCGACCGCGGTCGCCTCCAGCACGTCGTTCAGCAAGACGGTGTCGGCGTTGACGCGGGCGGCGTACGCGTAGCTCGACGGCTCGTTGAAGAGCTTCGGGTACCCGGCGAGCACGATCTTGCCGTCGGCGGCGAGCCGCGGCTTGATCTGGGCGATGACGCTCGCGACCCGGGCGGCGATGGTGCCGTCGGCGACCTTGCCCTCCGCCGCGGTGAGCTGCGACTGGCAGGTGCTGTTCGAGATGAGCACGAAGCAGTTCTGCATGATGCTCGAGAACCCGAGGTCGTTTCCGCCGACGGTCAGCGTCACGCGCTTCGTGCCGGCCGGGATCGCGGCGATCTGCCCGGCGGCCACCTCGATCGTCGAGGCGCCCGAGCACGCGGGGAACGCGGTGAGCTTGAGGTTGCGCTCCGCATCGAGGCGCCTCGGGTAGCTGTTGCTGCTGCGATAGCAGGTCGTGTCGAGGTAGCTGCCGCCGCCCTGGCCCGCGGCGAACGAGTCCCCGAGCGCCGCATACGTGAGCTCGGCCGTCGTGCCGCCGCCCCCGGGCTTGCCGCCGCCCTTCGCCGCGAACGCGGGCGACGCGCCCGCCAGCGCGAGCGCGGCGACGACGATCGCAGCTGCTGCGGCGGCGAAGTTCCGGCGGGCGTTCATGATGCCGCCTCCAGGTACGCGCTGTGCAGGAGTTCCGCGTAGGCGTCGTAGCCCGCCGCGTTCGGATGGAGGAACGTGACCGGGTCGGCCGGGTCTGCACCGATCCAGGCCGCTGGGCCCGAAGCGGCCCCGTGCCCGGCGAACGCCTCGGCGACCGGCACGAACGAGACGGGCGCACCGCTCGCGGCGGCACCCGTCGCCGCTCCGCCGACGAATCCGTTGAGTGCGATCACGGCCTGGTCGATGGCGGTCGGGAAGCCCGGGACCGCGAGGTCGAAGGGGACCGGATAGCCGGTGACGAGGATCTGCGCACGTGGCGCGCGTTCGTGCGCCGCGGCGATGAGCGCCGCCATCCGGGGGCCGATGACGCCCGAGGCGAGCACCTGCTGCGCCGCGCCGTAGGCGGCCGCGCACGCCGGCGTCTGCGGGTCCGGCACGCACGCGGCGTAGACGGCTCCGATCTGGAGGTCGCCGGCGCCGGCGGTGATGGTGACGAGCGTCGTGCCCTGGTTGAGCTGGCCGAGCTGTTGCTCGACGACATCGGTGATCGAGGCGCCGCTGCAGCCGGCGTTGCGCAACAGGTTGATCCGGGGCTGGTCGTCGAGCAGGTTCGCGTAGCCCGCGCCGGTGCGCAGGCACGAATCGAGCGGGACGCCCGCGCCCTGCCCTGCGGCGATGGAATCGCCGAGGGCGACGTACTTCGCGATCGGGAGCGCCGGGGGTGCCGCCTGCGAGGGCGACGCGAATCCCATCGGGATCGCGAGGAGGGCGGAGGCGATCAGGGCGGCGAGGATGCCGCGTCGATTCGGCCGGGGGGAAGGCGCGTTCATGGACCAACGCTAGGCGCGAAGGTGAGCATTCCGCATCTCCCAGATCAGGGGGTGCGCAACGTGCCCGCATCCTCGCGCCCGCCGTTTCGCGATGTCGCTCGAACACCCGGTCGGCGGACGTGCCGTCGCGGCAATAGTGTTGAGCGCATGACCGAACCTCTGCGCTGGGGCATTCTCGCGACGGGCGGCATCGCCCGCATGTTCACGAACGATCTGCGCCGCCACGGCTTCGACGTGCGGGCCGTGGGCTCGCGCTCCGAGGCATCCGCCGCTCGATTCGCCGACGAGTTCGAGATCGAACGCGTGCACGACAGCTACGAATCGCTCGTGAACGACTCCGAGGTCGACGTGGTGTACGTCGCGACCCCGCACCCCATGCACGCCGAGAACGCGGTGCGCGCGCTCGAGGCGGGCAAGCACGTGCTCGTCGAGAAGGCGTTCACGCTCAACGAGGGCGAGGCGCGTCGCATCGCCGACGCCGCCGAGGCGAACGGCCGAGTCGCGCTCGAGGCGATGTGGACGAGGTACCTGCCGCACATGGTGCGGATCCGCGAACTCATCGAGGCGGGCGTGCTCGGCGAGGTCCGCGGCCTCATCGCCGACCACACGCAGCTGCTCTCCGAGGACCCGCTGCACCGGCTGAACGCGCTGGAACTGGGCGGCGGCGCGCTGCTCGACCTCGGCATCTATCCGATCTCCTTCGCGTGGGACCTGTTCGGCGAGCCCGCCGAGATCACGGCGACGGCGACGTTCAAGCCGACCGGCGCCGACGCACAGGTGTCGGCCGTCTTCGGGTACGAGGGCGGGCGCATGGCGTCGACGTTCTCGGCCTCGAACACGCAGGGACCGAACACCGCCGTCGTGCTCGGCTCGGAGGCCCGGATCGACATCGACTCGGTCTGGTACTCGCCGACGACCTTCCGGGTGGTGCGCGCCGACGGCGAGGTCATCGAGGAGTACGTCTCGCAGGTCGATGGGCGCGGCATGCAGTACCAGGCCGCGGCGCTCGAACGCTGCGTCGCCGAGGGCCGCCTCGACGGCGGCGACATCCTGCCGACGCGCGAGAGCGTCGCGATCATGGGCACGCTCGACCGCATCCGCACCCAGATCGGGCTCGTGTACCCGGGGGAGTGAGCCGACCCCGCACGCGGCCCTCGGTGACGGAGCCGCGCCACGGTCGGGGATCTCCCTGAGTCGACCCCGAATCATCCGTGCGGAGGATGGCGCCCTGGCGCGGGGCCCCGCTAGGCTCCCGAGCAGGCCGCCCTGCCGGCGCACCGGGCCCCCGACCGGTCGACGCGATGCGAGGCCACGCACCGCCCACCGACCCGAAGGAGTTCCCGTGCCCGCTCGCCGACCCGTCGCCGGCCTCATCGCCGCCTCGGCAGCCGTCCTCATGCTCGCCGCCTGCACCGCAGGTCCCGCCGGAGGCGGAGGAGGCGAGCTCTCATACGAGGACAGCCCCCTCACGAAGTACCTCGAGGCGGTCAACGGCGAATGGACCGAGGAACGCGCGATCGCGGACGCGAAGAAGACCGAGGAGCTCAAGGCCGAGTGCATGGCCGAGGAGGGATTCGAGTACGTGCCCGTCGACCAGTCGCAGGGCATGTCGATCATGGGCGAAGACGAGATGGCCGAACGCGAGACCGAGGAGTGGGTCGCGTCCAATGGCTGGGGCATGGTCCAGACCCAGGAGGAGATGGAGCAGCAGCAGGAGGAGGCCGAGGAGTTCGTCGACCCGAACCAGCCGTACGTCGAGACGCTCTCGCCCAGCGAGCAGGAGGCCTACTGGGCGACGCTCTACGGCGTGCCGCCGAGCGAGGAGGAGATCGGCGAGGACGGCTCCTACGAGTACAAGTGGGAGGAAGCGGGCTGCGAGGGCGCCGCCCAGCATGAGATCAACGGCGACAACTACTGGGAGGACGAGCAGTTCGCCGACCTCAACGAGGCGATGGGCAAGCTGTGGGAGAGCACCGCGAAGCAGCCCGACATGATCGCGCTCGACGAGAAGTGGGCCGAGTGCATGGCCGACGCCGAGTATCCCGACTTCACGACGCGCAGCGACGCGCAGAACTCGATCATGGAGGCCCAGAACGCCCTCTACGAGGTCGGCGACGACGGCCAGACGTACGAGGAGCCGAGCGCCGAGACGCTCGCCGAGCTCAAGCAGCAGGAGATCGACGTCGCACTCGCCGACTTCCGCTGCGCGGAGAAGCTCGACTACCAGGACACGCAGCTCGCCGCGCAGTTCGCACTCGAGGAGCAGTTCATCGAGGACCACGAGGCCGAGCTCGAGGAGCTCGTGGCCGCGTACGGCAAGGGCGAGGAGTGACCGACCGCGACGGGGTCGCCGGCGACGACTTCGACGCGATCATCGACCCCGAGACATCGCGCGCCGAACTCCTGACGGAGGCCGAAGACGGGCTCGAGATCGAACCCGCATCCGCCGAACCCGCACCGACCGAAGACCCGGCCGCCGACCCCGCCGTGCAGGGCTGGCGGCGGGTGCTGCGCGGCAACCGCGTGCTGTGGGTGCTCGCCGCCGTGGCGGTGGTCTCGCTCGCGGCCGGTGTGGGGCTGAGCTTCGTCATCGTGTCGCCGGGGCAAGCCGCCGCCGACGCCGCGGCGCCCGACGCCGGACCGATCACGGTGCCCGTCGAGTCGCGCACGCTCTCGAACGACGTGACGATCCGCGGTGACGCGGCGTTCGCCGACTCGGTCGAGGTGAAGCTCGAGACGGGTGAGCTCGGGGGACCCGCGGTCGTCACCGGGCGCGTGCCCGAAGTCGGTGCGACGCTCGGGCCGGCGTCGGTCGCGCTCGAGGTCACGGGTCGGCCGGTGATCGTGCTTCCGGGTGAACTGCCCGCATACCGGACGCTCAGGGCCGGGCTCTCGGGCCCCGACGTGATCCAGCTGAAGCAATCGCTGCGGGCGATCGGCCTCGACCCGGGCGACGTCGCCTCGAACGTGTTCGACTCCGCGACCGCCGACGCCGTCGCAGCGCTCTACGAACGGGTCGGCTACCCGCTGCCCGAGGCGCCCGAGGGCACCGACGATGCGGTGCGCGCCGCGCGCGACGGCGTGACCGCAGCCGAGGACCAGGTCTCCTCCGCGGAGCGCGCGCTCGCCGAGGCGGGCGGAGGCCCCAGTGCCGTCGAACGCGTGCAGCTCGACAACGCCGTTCGCTCGGCCGAGCGGGCGCTCGCCGCCGCGAAGGCGTCGGGTGATGCGAACGCCGTCGCGGAGGCCGAGGACGCGCTGAAGCTCGCTCGGGTCGAGCGCGACGCCGCGCTCGCGCCGCGCGACACCGCGGCCGAGCGCGCAGCGCTCGAGTCCGCCCGGGCGCAGCTCGGCGACGCGCAGGAACTCCTCGCCGAGGCCGAGACCGGCACGCTCGCCTTCCTGCCGGTGAGCGAGGTGCTCTACCTCGACGAGCTGCCCCGGCGGGTCGACGAGGTCATGGTCGAGCGCGGCTCGATCGTCGAGAGCGCGGCCATGCTCGTCTCGGGCGCGACCCTCGCGATCGAGGCATCGGCGGCCGAGAGCGACGCCAAGCTCCTGAAGGTCGGCGATGTCGCGACGCTCGCGGTTCCCGATGGATCCGAGCTGCAGGCGACGATCACCTCGGTCGCGCCGCGCGAGGCCGCGGGCGGCGACGCCGCCGAGTCGGGCCCGCGCTACGACGTCGTGCTCGCGCCCGTGAAGCCGACCGACGCGCAGGTGCAGGCCCTGCGCGGTCAGAACGTACGGGTCAAGATCTCGATCGGCGCGACCGACGGCGAGGTCCTCGCGGTGCCGCTCGCGGCGCTCACGGCCGGCCCCGGCGGCGAGTCGCGGGTCGAGGTGCTCGTCGACGGTGACGGTGCCCCGAGCTCCGGCGCCGACGCCGAGACCCGTCTCGTCGAGGTCGAGACGGGCCTCGCCGCCGAGGGGTTCGTCGAGGTGGTGGGCGATCTCGAGGAGGGAGACCTCGTCGTGGTGGGCGAATGAGCGACCGCATGCGGACGAGCCCGGCGCCCGTCGTCGAGCTCGTCGACGTCACGCGCTCGTTTCCCGGTCCGCCCGAGGTTCAGGCGCTCAAAGCCGTGAACCTCACGATCGGGCGCGGCGACTACCTCTCGATCGTCGGCCCGAGCGGCTCGGGCAAGTCGACCCTGCTCAACGTGCTCGGCCTCCTGGACCGCCCGACCGTCGGCGAGTACCGGCTCGGCGGCGTGCTCACCGGTACGCTCGACGAGGAGGCGCGCGCGGGCCTCCGCGCCCGCACGATCGGGTTCGTGTTCCAGGCGTTCCACCTGCTGCCGCGTCGTACGGTGCTCGACAACGTGCTGCTGGCGACGCTCTACAGCGGGGTGCCGAGGGCCGATCGGATGCCTCGGGCGCGCGCCGCTCTCGAGCGGGTCGGCCTCGCGCATCGGGCCGACTTCCTGCCGACGACCCTCTCGGGCGGCGAGCGTCAGCGCGTGGCCGTGGCTCGCGCAGTCATGGCTGCGCCGGAGATGATCCTCGCCGACGAGCCGACGGGCAACCTCGACGAGCGCACCTCGGGCGAGGTCATGGACCTCTTCGAGGAACTCAACGCGGACGGGCTCACGCTCGTCGTCATCACGCACGACCAGCAGGTCGCGGGTCGGGCGGGGCGAAGCATCCGCATCGCCGACGGACGGGTGAGCGAGCTGTGAGACGACGATCGCTGCTGCGGCGGGGCGGCGATGCCGGCCGCACGAGAGCGGCAGCGCCCGCCGTCGCCGACGGCGCGCAGCCCGACGCGACCCCGCGGGCCGACCGATTCACCGCGCAGGACCTGCTCGTCGAGGTCAGCCACGGCATCGGCGGACACACGGGCCGGCTCGTGATGACGACGCTCGGCACGGTGCTCGGCATCGCGTCGCTCGTCGTGACGATCGGGTTCGCGCAGACCGCGGCGGGTCAGATCAGCCGGCAGTTCGACGCGGTCGCCGCAACGCAGGCGGTCGTCGAGCCGGGCACGACCGACTCGGCGAACGGCGAGGTCGCGACGACGATGCTGCCGTGGGACGCGCCGGATCGCGTCGAGCGGCTGAACGGGGTCGAACGGGCCGGGCTCATCGGCGAGGTGTCGATCGGCGAGGAGCGCATCACCGCGGTGCCGGTCAACGATCCGTCGGCGGCGGAGGCGCTGAGCCCAGCGCTCGTCGCCACCTCGCCCGGCCTGCTCGACGCGGTACGGGGCGACGTGACCGCGGGCAGGTACTTCGACCCCGGCCACGACGAACGAGGCGATCGCGTCGCCGTGCTCGGCTCGCGCGCGGCCGAGAAGCTCGGCATCAACCGGGTCGACCGTCAGCCGTCGATCTTCATCGGCGAGCGGGCCTACACGGTCATCGGCATCGTCGACGGCATGGAACGGCGCGTCGACCTGCTCGACTCGGTGATCGTGCCGCTCGGTGCTGCGCGCTCGGATTTCGGGCTGCCCAGCGCGAGCGAGCTGCAACTGCGCATCGCACCGGGCGCCGGATCGCTCGTCGCGAAGCAGGCGCCCGTCGCGCTCGACCCGAACGCACCCGAGAACTTCGACGTGCAGGCGCCGCGCAGCGGGTCGACGCTGCAGGAGAACGTGCAGGCCGACATCAACGTGGTGTTCCTGATCCTCGGCGTCATCGCACTGCTCGCGGGCGGGCTCGGCATCGCGAACGTGACGCTGCTCTCGGTGTCGGAGCGCACCGGCGAGATCGGCCTGCGGCGCGCCCTCGGCGCGACCCGGCGGCAGATCGCCCGGCAGTTCATGGTCGAGTCGATCGTGATCGGCCTTCTCGGTGGGCTCATCGGCGCCGCCGTCGGCGTGTTCGCCGTCGTCGCGGTCGCGCTCGTACAGCAGTGGACGCCGATCGTCGACCTGCCCATGGTGCTCGGCGCGGCGCTGCTCGGCGCGGTCGTCGGTCTCGCCGCCGGCGCCTACCCCGCCCGCAAGGCCTCGCGCATCGAGCCGATCGCGGCGCTCCGCGCCGGCGTCTGAGCCGCGACCGTCCCTCAGGAACGTGACTGCGAAGCCGGCGCGGTCCCGCGCGCTTCCGGTCTTCGACGGCCGGTCGACCGCCACTCGTTCCTGAAACGGGATCGGGGGTGCGGCGCGTATGATGCCCGGGTGAACGACGAGACGGATGCCACGGGCGCGACGCCGCTCCCGGGCGACCCGCCGCGCGGGTCCGGTGACGAGCACTCGTTCGACGGAACGCCGTCGAGCGACGGTGCCGAGCGTGCCGACGACACGACCGGTGCCGAGTGCGCCGACGGCGACACCGGTGCCGAGCACGCCGACGGCGACACCGGTGCCGAGCACGCCGACGACGCCACCGGTGCCGACGAGGTCGGCGCCGCGAGCGATGCGGGCACCGAGTCATCCTTCTTCGCCTTCGTGCGGAAGCACCGTGCACCGCTCGCCGTCGTCGGCGGCGTGGTCGCACTCGCGCTCGCCGGAACCGCCGCCCTGTTCGCGGGGTCGGCGACCGTCGCCGACCCGACCGCCGCGGCCGCGCCGACGCCGAGCGAGACCCCGACGCCGACGCCCGAGGCGAGGCCCGTGCCGACCGCTGCGCCGGTGAGCCGGATCCGCACCTGCTCGGTCGCCGACCGTGCGGCCGACGCGCGGCTCGCGAACCTGCAGGCGCAGGTGCTCAACGCGAAGACCGGCGAGGTGCTCTTCGACCGCGGGGGCGCGACCGCATCGCGCACGGCGAGCGTCATGAAGGTGCTCACCTCGGCCGCCGCGCTCTCGGTGCTCGGCCCCGACCACCGGGCGGCGACCACCGTGGTGAAGGGATCGGAGCCCGGCTCGGTCGTGCTCGTCGGCGGCGGCGACGTGACGCTCTCGCGCACGCCGTCGGGCGACGAGACCGCGTACCCGGGCGCCGCGCACCTCGACGAGCTCGCCGCGCAGGTGCAGGACGCGTGGGCGGCCGACCCCGCGAACCCGCCCATCACGAAGCTCGTCCTCGACGCGTCGTACTTCGGCGGCGACGAGTGGCAGCCGAGCTGGGACCTCGTCGAACGCGACGACGGATACATGTCGAACATCACCGCGCTGATGGTCGACGGCGACCGCGACGACCCGTACTCGAATACGTCGCGTCGCAGCGACGACCCGATCGGGCGCGCGGGCCAGGCCTTCGCCGACGAGCTCGGCGGCATCGCGACCATCGAGCGCGGCACGGCGCCCGCCGGCGCCCAGCAGCTCGGGCAGGTGCTCTCGCCGACCGTCGCCGAGCTCGTCGACAAGGCGCTCGTCGTCAGCGACAACACCGTCGCCGAGATGCTGGCCCGGCTCGTCGCGATCGAGACGGGATCGGGCAACACGTTCGCGGCGATCAACGCCGGCGTGCTCGAAGGCCTCGCCGGCTACGGCGTCGACACGGCCGGCATCGCGGTCGTCGACGGCTCGGGCCTCTCCGACGACAACGCCGTGCCACCCGCCTACCTCACGCGGCTCTTCGTGAAGATCAACGCCCGCGAGGGCCAGCTCGGCCATCTGCTCGATTCACTGCCCGTCGCGGGCGAGCGCGGGTCGCTCGCCTACGACGACCGGTTCTGGGGCGACAACGCGGTGGCCGACGGGCGGGTCATCGCGAAGACCGGCTGGATCAACACGGGCTACACGCTCGCCGGCGTGATCCGCGCCGAGGACGGCACCGACCTCACCTTCGCGATCTACGCGCTCGGCGACGTCTCCGACGACGCGAAGACGGCGATCGACACCCTCGCCACCGGCTTCTACCTCTGCGGCGACAACCTCTCGAACCGGTAGCGCCGCCGGAGGGATCGTCGCCGGGGCTCCCGGTCGCGGCGCGACAGGGGGAGAATGGAGCCATGACACGGGCCCTGTTCATCATCGACGTGCAGAACGACTTCACGGAGGGCGGCGCACTCGGCGTCGACGGCGGGGCGGCCGTCGCCGCCGGCGTCAGCGAACTGCTCGCGAACCATCGCGACGCCTACTCGCTCGTCATCGCCTCGCGCGACTGGCACTCGAGCGACAACGACAACGGCGGCCACTTCGCGACCGACGCCGAGCCCGACTACGTCGACACCTGGCCGCCGCACTGCGTCGCGGGCACGCTGGGCGCCGAGTACCACCCGGCGCTCGCGGTCGACGAGATCGACGTGCACATCCGAAAGGGACAGGGTGTGCCGGCGTACTCGATCTACGAGGGCACCGACGACGCCGGCGAGAGCGTGAGCGAGGTGCTCGGGCGCCACGGCATCACCGATGTCGACGTCGTCGGCCTCGCCACCGACTACTGCGTGCGGGCGAGCGCGCTCGACGCGCTCGAGCACGGGCAGCACGTGCGCGTGCTCACCGATCTCGTCGCAGGCGTCGCACCCGAGTCCTCGATCGCGGCCCTCGCCGAGCTCGGCCACGCCGGCGCGGTCATCGAGACCTCGGCCGCGGTCGGGGCAGGCACCGCCGGAGAGGCCGGCGCCGAGGCATCCGGGTCTCCCGAATGATCGGTGCGACCGACCGGTCGCCCGCGCTCTACGCCGAGGGCGCCGACGGCGTGCTCATCGCGTACCGCGTGCACCGGGCGGCGATGACTCGGGACGACTCGGCGACGGCTGCGCTGCCACCGGTGCTGCTCGTGCACGGCTTCGCATCGACCGCTCGCGTCACATGGGAGGGCACGGGCTGGGTGAAGGCGCTCAACGAAGCCGGACGCACGGCGGTCACGGTCGACCTGCGCGGACACGGCGAGAGCGACAAGCCGGTGGGCGACGACGACTACCGGCCCGAGCGGCTCGGGGCCGACCTCATCGCCGTGCTCGACACCGAGCGCATCGCGCGCGTCGACGCGGTCGGGTACTCGATGGGCAACCGGGTGATCTCGGCGCTCGCCGCACTCGCGCCCGAGCGGTTGCGCCGGGTCGTCGTCGGCGGTGCCGGACCGAACGAGTTGTTCGCGTCGTGGCGGCTCGACGAGGTGCGCGCGTTGCTGATCGACGGCGTGCCGACCGCGAACCCCGTGATCGAGCAGGTGCTCCGCCCCGCCATCGAGGCGGGAGCCGACCCCGAGGCGCTGCTCGCCGTCGTCGCCGGGGTGTCGGGCGCGCCGCTCGCGATCCCCGGCGACGTGCCGACGCTGTTCGTCGCGGGCGAGGCCGACCCGGTGCCGGCCGGAGCGCAGCAGCTCGCGCTCGACTGGGGTGCCGACTTCGTCTCGATCCCCGGGCGCGACCACGTGTCGACGCTGACCTCTCGGCTGTTCAAGGACGCGGCGATCGGGTTCTTGGCGGCTTCTGCAGGAGAAGTGCGCTGACGCGGCCCCGAGGGCGCCGTCGCGGATCCGCTCCTGCAGAAGCCTGACGCACTACAGCGTGTTGCCGAGCTTGAAGCCGTGCTCCTCGTCGCCCCGGCGCGTGTATGAGAAACCGTCGGCGCCGATCGTGACGGCCATCTCCGACGAGTCGGTTCGGGCGACGACGGGCTTGGGGTTGCCGTCGAGGTCGAGCACGAGGGATGCCTCGGTGTACCAGGAGGGCACGACCGGGTTGCCCCACCAGTCGCGGCGCTGGTTGTCGTGCACGTCCCACGTGACGACGGGGTTGTCGGGGTCGCCCGTGTAGTAGTCCTGCGTGTAGATCTCGACGCGGTGGCCGTCGGGGTCGCGCAGGTACAGGTAGAACGCGTTCGAGACGCCGTGGCGGCCCGGCCCGCGCTCGATCGCGTCCGACCGCCGCAGCGCGCCGAGCTTGTCGCAGATCGCGAGGATGTTGTGCTTCTCGTGCGTCGCGAACGCGACGTGGTGCATGCGGGGGCCGTCGCCACCGGTCATGGCGGTGTCGTGCACGGTGGGCTTGCGGCGCATCCACGCGGCGTACACGACGCCCTCCGCGTCCTGGATGTCCTCCGTGACGCGGAACCCGAGCGACTGCATGAAGTTCACCGCGCGGGGCACGTCGGGCGTGACCTGGTTGAAGTGGTCGAGGCGCACGAGCTCGCCCGGCGTGTGCAGGTCGTAGCGCCACGAAAGGCGCTCGACGTGCTCGGTCTGGTAGAAGAACTCGTACGGGAAGCCCAGCGGGTCCTCGACGCGCACCGAGTCGCCGATGCCCTTCGTGAAGCCCTCCGCGCGGCGCTCGACGCGGCATCCGAGCTCGGTGTAGAACGCGACCGCCTTGTCGAGGTCTTCGGGCGTGCGCACGCGGTACGAGAACGCGGCGACGGCCGCGATCTCGCCCTGGCGCAGCACGAGGTTGTGGTGGATGAACTCCTCGGTCGAGCGCAGGTAGATCGCCCGGTCGTCCTCCTCGGTGACGTAGAGGCCCAGCACGTCGACGTAGAACTCGCGCGAGGCGGCAAGGTCGGTGACGACGAGCTCCATGTACGCGCAGCGCAGGATGTCGGGGGCGGGGACCGAGGGCGTCGGCACCGGGTTGTCGGTGTGGATCGGGGCCTCCTGCGAAACGTAGAAGCCGGAGGAGGTGAGGGTCATGTCGTCGCGGTTGGTCATTTCAGCGTCCTTGCTCGGGTGGGTCGTCGGGATCGGCGCGGCTCAGCGGGGGTCGGGGTCGTCGAGGTCGGATGCCTCGTGCACCTGCTGCTTGCCGAAGGTGGGGTTGTGGGGTGCGCCGAGCGTGATGTGCACGCTCTGCTGGTCGGTGTAGAAGTCGATCGAGCGGTAGCCGCCCTCGTGGCCGAGCCCCGATGCCTTGACGCCGCCGAACGGGGTGCGCAGGTCGCGCACGTTGTTCGAGTTGAGCCACACCATGCCGGCCTCGACCGACTGGGCGAAGTTGTGCGCCCGCTTGAGGTCGTTCGTCCAGATGTAGGCGGCGAGCCCGTACTTCGTGTTGTTCGCCAGGGCGAGGGCCTCTTCCTCGGTGTCGAAGGGCGTGATCGCCACGACCGGGCCGAAGATCTCCTCCTGGAAGATGCGGGCGTCGGGCGCGACGTCCGCGAAGACGGTCGGGGCGACGTAGTTGCCCGTCGGGAAGCCCTCGGGGCGCCCCCCGCCGGCGACGAGCCGGCCCTCGGTCTTGCCGAGCTCGACGTAGCTCATCACCTTGTCGTAGTGCTCGGGGTGCACGAGCGCACCGACCTCGGTCGCGGGGTCGTGCGGGTGTCCGACCTTGACGCGCTTCGCCTGCGCCGCGTAGCGCTCGACGAACTCGTCGTAGACCTCGCGCTGCACGAGGATGCGGCTGCCCGCGGTGCAGCGTTCGCCGTTCAGCGAGAACACGCCGAAGATGCATGCGTCGATGGCGATGTCGAGGTCGGCGTCGGCGAAGACGACGGCGGGGCTCTTGCCGCCGAGCTCCATCGACAGGCCCTTGAGGTACGGGGCGGCGTTGCCGAAGATCAGCTGGCCGGTCGAGCTCTCGCCCGTGAACGAGATGAGGGGCACGTCGGGGTGCTTGACGAGCGCGTCGCCCGCGTCCTCGCCGAGGCCGTTCACGAGGTTGAAGACGCCCTTGGGCAGGCCCGCCTCCTCGAAGATGCCCGCCCAGAGCGACGCCGAGAGCGGCGTGAACTCGGCGGGCTTCAGCACGACCGTGTTGCCGGTCGCGAGGGCGGGGCCGAGCTTCCACGACTCCAGCATGAACGGGGTGTTCCACGGGGTGATGAGCCCGGCGACGCCGATCGGCTTGCGGTTCACGTAGTTCATCTGCTTGCCGGGCACCTTGAAGGCGTCGTCGGCCTGGGCGACGATCAGGTCGGCGAAGAAGCGGAAGTTCTCGGCGGCGCGGCGGGCCTGGCCGAGCGCCTGCGTGATCGGCAGACCCGAGTCGAACGACTCGAGCTCGGCGAGACGCTGGTCGCGCGACTCCACGAGGTCGGCGATCCGGTGCAGCACGCGCGACCGCTCGCGGGGGAGCATCCGCGGCCAGGGGCCCTCGGTGAAGGCACGACGCGCGGCGGCGACGGCGCGCTCGACGTCGGCCTTCTTGCCGGCGGCGGCGTGCACGTACGTCTCGTTCGTGACGGGGTTCAGCACCTCGAAGGTGTCGCCGTCGATCGAGTCGACGAACTCGCCGTCGATGTAGTGGCGGATGCGGTCGGGCAGGCCCTCGGGCGTGTGGTCGGTCATCTGTTGCTCACCTTCGTGTGGTCGTGGATCCGCCGGTCGGGCGGTCGGTCGGGCGGGCCTGCGCGGCCCGCAACGGGTCAGGGGGTCGGTACCGGGTGCCGCAGCTCGGCCTGGTGCTCGAGCACGGCGTCGAGCGTCGCGGTGCGGTGCGCACGCGCGGCGAGCTCGATCTCGAGGGGAGCGGCGCCCGCCTCGATCAGGGCGACGATGCGCTCGTGCTCGTCGACCGATTCGTGCGCGCGCCCCGGCACGAAGCTGAACGACGAGTCGCGCAGCACCTTCATGCGGTTCCAGCCCCGGTGCACGAGGTCGAGGATGTGCGGGTTCGGGCACTCCTCGTAGAGCACCGCGTGGAACTCGAGGTTGAGCTCGGTGAACCGGTGCGGGTCGAAGTCGTCGAGGCTCCGGCGCATGCGCTCGTTGATCTCGCGGGCGCGGTGCAGGTGCGCGGGCGTGAGCGCGGGCGCCGAGAGCGCAGTCGCCGCGCCCTCGACCAGGGCGAGCGTCTGCATGGTGTGCAGGTACTCGGTCTCCTTGATCAGCGCGACCTGGGCGCCGACATTGCGCTCGAACGTCACGAGCCCCTCGGCCTCGAGTCGCCGGATCGCCTCGCGCACGGGCACGACGCTCACGTCGAGCTCGGCCGCGATCGGGCCGAGCACCAGGCGGTAGCCGGGCACGAAGCGCCCGTCGTCGATACGCTCGCGGATGAACCGGTAGGCGCGCTGCGACTTCGACTCGGTGCTCATCGCGCGGCCTCCGCGGCGGCGGCCTCGGCCGAGCGAGTGGCCTCGAAGCGCGCCCGCCACTCGGCGTTCATGGGGAACAACCCGTCGACGGACGCCCCACCCGCGACCTGCTCGGCGACCCAGGCGTCCTCGGCCTCCTGCGCGGCCGCCTCGGCCGCGACTTCCGCGGCGATCGCCGCCGGGATCACGAGCACCCCGTCGCCGTCGCCGACGATGACGTCGCCCGGCTGCACGGCCGCACCGCCGCAGGCGATCGTGACGTCGGTCTCCCACGGCACGTGCCGGCGGCCGAGCACGCTCGGGTGCGGCCCCTGGCTGAACACGGGGATGTCGAACTCGGCGACGGCGTCGAAGTCGCGCACGCCGCCGTCGGTCACGATGCCGGCGGCGCCGCGCACCTGGGCGCGGAGCGCGAGCACGTCGCCCACGGTGCCGGTGCCGCGCTCGCCGCGGGCCTCGACGACGAGCACCTCGCCCGGCGCGACGGTGTCGAACGCGCGCTTCTGCGCGTTGAAGCCGCCGCCGAACTCCTTGAACAGGTCGGGGCGGAACGGGATGAAGCGGAGCGTCTTCGCGGTGCCGACGATGCGGTCGCCCGGATGGTTCGCGAACACGCCCTCGATGAAGACGTCGTGGTAGCCGCGCTTGCGCAGCGCCGCCGAGACGGTCGCGACGGCGGCGCTCGAGAGGAGCTCGCGCACCTCGTCGGTCAACGCCGCAGGGGATGCCTCGGGGGCGGCGCTCGCCGCGGCGGCCTCGTCGCTCGCGGTCGGTGCGTCGAGCGGGCTGGCCTTGCCGGCGGCGACGGCCGCGGCGTGCTCGGCCTCGCTGCCCCACGCCTCGATGCGCTGCGCGTCGTCGACGGCGGGCTTGGTGCCGAAGTCGCCGAACGGGGCGTCGCCCTGCGTCACGGTCGTGACGAGACGGCCCGTCGAGGGGGCGCCGGGTGCGAGCGGGGCGTCGACCTCGACCTCGACGACGTCGCCGGGAACGACGACCGACGAGCCGGCGGGGGTGCCGGTGAGGATGACGTCGCCCGTCTCGAGCGTCATGTGCTGCGAGAGGTCGGCGACGAGGCGCCCGAACGGGAACAGCAGGGTGTCGGAGGTGTCGAGCTGCACGAGCTCGCCGTTGACCCAGGTGCGCACCCGCCACCCGTCTTCGCCGGCGACGCTCGCGGGGATCGCTGCCGGCCCGATCGGCGTGAAGCCGTCGCCGCCCTTGTTGCGCACGTTCGAACCCTTGTCGGCGGCGCGCAGGTCGTAGAGGCCGAAGTCGTTCGCCGCGGTGACCTGGGCGACGTGCCTCCAGCCGTCTTCGGGGGAGACGCGGCGGGCGGGCTCGCCGATGACGATCGCGATCTCGCCCTCGAAGGCGAGCAGCTCGGTGCCGGCGGGGCGCTCGATGGTGCCGCCGGTCGGGGCGAGCGAGGAGGCGGGCTTGAAGAAGTAGCTCGGCTGAGCGGGCGTGCGACCCCGCTGCGCGGCCCTCGACGGGTAGTTGAGGTGCACGGCGATGATCTTGCCGGGGGTCGGGATACCGAAGGTCATTGACGTCCTCGTCTCGTAATATCACAAATCATATACGATCTGCGGGGGCTTGTGAAGCGATGAATCGGCGGTCAGTAGCTCGCGCGCGGGGGTGTGCCCGATGCATCCGAACCGGTCGTTCGCCGGGCGATGAAGCGGTCGGCGAGCGCCTCGGAGGCACGCGCGAGGATCGCGACGTCGGCGCCGACGGCGACGAACGAGGCGCCCGCCGCAAGGTAGCGCTCCGCGTCCTCGGCGACGAACGCGTTGATGCCGACGGGCTTGCCGGCCGCCTGCGCCGCACGGATCGCCGTCAGCGCGGCCTCGACGACGTCGGGGTGCGAGGGCTGCCCGAGCAGGCCCATCGACCCCGCGAGGTCGGCCGGGCCGACGAAGATCGCATCGACGCCGTCGACCGCGAGGATCTCGTCGACGTTCGCGACGGCGGTCGCCGACTCGATCTGCACGGTGAGGCTCACCGTCGCCGAGGCGCCGGCGAGGTAACCCTCGACGCGATTCCAGCGCGACGAGCGGGCGAGCGAGGCACCGACCCCGCGAATGCCGTGATCGGTCGGGCCGGGGCGGTGGCCCGAGGCATCCCGCTCGGTGCTCGTCGCCGTGCCGGGGTACCGCACGGCGCGCACCAGCCGGCGCGCCTGCTCGGCCGTGTCGACCATCGGTACGAGCAGGTTCTGCACGCCGAGGTCGAGGTACTGCTTGATGACGACCGGGTCGCCGATCGGCGGGCGCACGACCGGGGCGACCGGGTACGCCGACACCGCGTAGAGCTGGTGGAGGATGGTCTGCAGGTCGTTGGGGGAGTGCTCGGCGTCGATGAGCAGCCAGTCGACCCCGCTGCCTGCTGCGACCTCGGCGATGAGCGGGCTCGCCGAGCACACCCACATGCCGATCTGGGGGCGGTCGGCGGCGGCGACGCGGTCGGTGAACGTGTCGGGCAGGTTCAGGCGAATCGGCACGTGATCGCCCCCAGCTGTCCGTAGTCGGCGTGCACGGTGTCGCCGCGCTCGACCCACATGGGCCGGGTGAACGAGCCGGCGAGGATGATCTCGCCCGCCTCGAGCGACTGCCCGTGCTGGGCGAGCTTGTTCGCGAGCCAGGCGACGCCCATCGCAGGGTGGCCGAGCACCGCTGCGGCGACGCCCGACTCCTCGATCGTCTGGTTGCGGTAGAGGAGCGCGCCGATCCAGCGCAGGTCGACCTCGTCGACCTTCACCGGGCGGCCGCCGACGACCATCGCGCCCATCGCGGCGTTGTCGCTGATCGTGTCGACGATCGTGCGGCCCTCGAGCTCGAGGTGCGAGTTGAGGACCTCGAGCGCGGGCACGACGTAGGCGGTCGCGTCGAGCACGTCGAAGACGGTCGTGTTCGGACCGGCGAGCGGCTTGGCGAGCACGAACGCGAGCTCGACCTCGATGCGCACGTTCGAGAACCGGTCGAACTCGATCTCGGCGCCCGACTCGAACACCATGTCGTCGAGGATGACGCCGTAGTCGGGCTCGGTGATGCCGGTCGCGACCTGCATGACCTTCGAGGTGAGGCCGATCTTGCGGCCGACGAGCCGGGCGCCGTCGGCGATGCGCCGCTCGGCCCAGACCTTCTGCACGGCGTACGAGTCGTCGACGGTCATGCCGGGGTACCGCGCGGTGAGCCGCGGCACGATGGTGCGGTCGCGATCTGCGGCGACGAGTTCGTCGGCGATCTGCTCGATGGTGGACTGGTTCAGCACGCGGGCTCCACTTCGTCGTCGGGCGCTCAGCACGATCGTATACGATCCTGCGTCGCCGTCACAGGGCGAGAACGGGCGGGATGCCTCAGCGGGAGTTCACCCGGATGATCTCGTGCTGATACGGGGCGATGACCGACCCCGAGATGCGGCAGTCGAGCAGCAGGAACGACCGCTCGTCGACCGGTCGGGCCGCCCACTCCGCGAGCGCATCGAGGTCGCCGAGCGTGCGCACGACGACGCCCTCCGCCCCGAACGCCGCGGCCGCGGCGGCGAAGTCGGCCTCGGGGATGCGCATCGGCGCCTCGGCGAGCCCCTTGAGCCCGTAGAGATTGACCTCGGCGCCGTAGGCGGCGTCGTTCCAGATGACGGCGATGCCGCGGCCGCCGGCGGTGCGCACAGCGGTCTCGAGGTCGGCGAGCGCCATCAGGCCGCCGCCGTCGCCCGAGGTCAGCACGATCGTCGATCCGGGCTTGGCCGCCGCGGCACCCGCAACGCTCGGGAAGCCCTGGCCGATCGACTGGAACGCGGTGCCGACCATCATCATGCGATCGGGCGAGGCGACGGGCCAGTACATGTTCGCCCACCCGATGAAGTGCCCGCCGTCGGAGACGACGACCCGGTCCTCGGGCAGCAGCTCGGCGATGCGGTGCGCGGCCGAGCGCGGGTCGAGGCGACCGTCGGCGGCGAGTTCGTCGCCCTCGTCGTAGCGGCGCAGCGCGGCCGCGTCGATCGTGTCGCGCCAGCCGCTCGGCTCGGCGCCGAGCACCGCGAGCTCCCCGACGATCGCCCGGGCCGCGAGCGCGGCGTCGCCGCGCACGTAGCCGCCGACGTTGGGATGGGTCGCGGCGGGCGCGACGTCGACCTGGAACACCCGGGTGCCGGGCGCGAAGAGCTCGCCGAAGCGCATCGTGAACTGGTTGAGCGAGGCGCCGAACACGACCGCGACATCGGCGTCGTGCACGAGTGCCATCGCCCCGTCGGCGCCGAACCCGCCGGTGACGCCGAGGTCGTACCGGCCATCGGGGAAGACGCCCCGTCCGAGCGCGGTCGACGCGGTCACGGCGCCGGTCGCCGCGGCCAGCTCGCCGAGCGCCTCGCCGGCGTCGGCGAGCCACGCGCCACGACCCGCGAGCAGGAACGGCCGGCTCGCGCCGGCGAGGGCGCGGGCGATCTCGGCGATCGTGCCGCGGGCGTATTCCCCGGCCGGCCCGAGCGGTGCGGGATGCTTCGGGGCCGGTGCCTCCACGAGGGGTCCGGCCTCCGCCGCCGCGACGTCGTACGGGATCGCGAGCACGACCGGCAGGCGGTACGCGAGTGCATGCTCGACCGCGATGACGGTGGTCGCCGCGGCGTCGGTGCGACCGACGGTGTAGGTGCGAGCGCCCACCGCGGAGGCGAGCGCGATCTGGTCGACGTCCCACGGGCGCGGACCGGAGGTGGGCTCGTCGCCGACGACGAGCACGAGCGGCACGCGGGCCTGCGCGGCTTCGGCGAGCGAGGTGAGCGTGTTCGTGAAGCCGGCGCCGTACGTCGACGTCGCAGCCGCGAGGCGCTTCGAAGCGCGGTAGTGGGCGTCGGCGGCCACGACGCCGCCCGCCTCGTGGCGGACCGCCGTGAACGAGGCATCCGTCTCGCGTTCGAGTGCGTCGAGGAACCAGGCGTTGCCGTTGCCCATCACCCCGAAGACATGGTCGACGTGGGCGGCGAGGGCGTGGGCGACGTGGGCGGAGACGTTGGGCATGGCGAAGCCTTTCGAGACGGTGACGGACGTGATCGATTCCGTATGTGTCTCGCGGCAGGGGCCCGCTTCGTGCCCATTTTTCGAGCACCGGCGCGAGTGTCGCGCCTGGACGAGGACGAGTATACGACGGCGGCCGGGCCCGGACCGACCGGCCCGGGCCCCCGCCGCCCCGGTCAGATCCGCGCCTGCTTCGCAGCCAGCGGGGTGGGCTGCATCGGCTGGTCGTTCGCCGTGAGGTCGATGCCGAGGTCGCGGGCGTAGACGACGCGCGTCGCGATCGACACGTCGTCGCCCGACTCGGTGAGCTCGAACACGCGGCCGCCCCGCATGCGGTTGCGCTCGGCGCCCGGCAGGCCGTACGCGCCGAAGCCGGTGCCGGGCGCGTACCCGAGCAGCACGCCGTAGTAGTCGCCGACGTAGTCGTTGACGTGGTCGTGGCCGACGAAGACGCCCTTCACGTCGCCGCGCTCGAGGATCGCGTTGTACATGCCCGAATTGATGGGGCCGGGGCACTCGTCCTCGTTGCGCTCGCCGACGATGCCGTGCCGCGCCTTGCCGCGTGCCGCGTCGGCGGCCGTACGGGTGTCGACCCCGCCCCACCACATGAACCGGTGCTCCCACAGCGCGATGTGGACGAACATGAGGCCGGGGAGCTTGCGGCCGAGCCGCTGCTCGAGGCGCTGCGACTCCTCGCGGTACCACGCGACCTGGTCCATGCGCAGCCAGTCCCAGGTCGGGTAGCCGGTGAAGTCCTGGCCGTTGATCGAACCCGGCGCGTAGCGGCCGGAGTCGAGCAGCCACAGCGCGAACGCGTCGCGGTTCTGCTTCGCCGACGAGGCGATCGACACGAGCGTGTTGCCGGTGCCGGTCACGTCGGCGATGTTCGCGGCGTTCATGTTGTGGTCGTACGACCGGTAGAACTCGAGCATGCCCGCCTCGTCGACCCCCGACTGCGGCAGCGAGTCCTCGTCGTGGTTGCCGTAGGTGACGGCCCAGGGGATGCCGCGGCTCTCCATCGGCCAGACGACGTTGTTGATCGCCTGCTTCACCGCGAGGCGCGTCTCGCAGCCGCCCGTGATGACGTCGCCGTTGATGACGACGAAGTCGGGCTGCTCCTGGTCGAGGGTCTTCTCCATGAGCTCGACGGTGCGCCGGTCGGTGAGCTCGTCGTCCTGCGTGTCGTTGAACTGGACGACCTTGAACGTGCCGTCGGAACGGAACCGCAGGCTCGGTCCGCTCGTGCTCGGGCGCCCGGCGGGGGAGCGGCGCGGGCTCGTGGTCGCGGCGTTCGCGGCTCCGGCCGGCAGCGCGGCGCCGACGGCGCCGAGCGCTCCGGCGGTGATGACGGCTCGGCGGCTCACGGGCAGTCGGTCGGGCATGGTCTGGTCTCCTGTTCGTCGGAAGGGCGACGGTCGCCGCTCGCGACGGTACGGCTCGAGGATGTCGCGGGCGCGACCTGCGGGTGAACGAAGCCCTCGTCCCGACGCGCGAGAGCGCCGACGCCCTGAGGGCGCCGGCGCTCCGAGGCGTCCGTGCTCAGCCGTTGACGACCTGCGGAACCGACACCGCCTTCAGGCCCTCGACACCGAACTCGAGTCCGTACCCCGACTGCTTCACGCCGCCGAACGGGATCATGGGGTGCACGCCGCCGTGGGAGTTGATCCAGACGGTGCCGGCCTCGAGGCGCGCGGCGATCTCGCGAGCGCGGTCGCGGTCGCCCGACCAGACCGAGGCGCCGAGGCCGACCTCGACGTCGTTCGCGAGCCGCACGGCCTCGTCGATGTCGGAGTAGCGGACGATCGGCAGGGCGGGGCCGAACTGCTCCTCGAGGACGAGCGGGTTGCCTGGGTCGATGTCGGCAACGAGGGTCGTCGGGTAGAAGTGGCCCGCCTGCTCGCGATCGGGTTCGCCGCCGACGAGCACCCGGGCTCCCGAGGCCTTCGCCGCCTCGACGAGGCGGTCGACGACGCCGAACTGCATGCGGTTCTGCAGCGGACCGAGCACGTTCTGCTCGTCGAGGCCGACGCCCATGGGCATCTGCTCGGCGACGGCGGTGAGCGCTGCGCAGACCGCGTCGTAGACGTCGTCGTGCACGTACAGGCGCTTCATCGCGGCGCACGTCTGCCCGGTGTTGATGAATGCGCCCCAGAAGAGGCCCTCGGCGATCGCCGCCGGGTCGACGTCGGGCAGCACGATGCCGGCGTCGTTGCCGCCGAGCTCGAGCGTGAGCCGCGTGAGGTTGCCGGCGGAGGCCTCGATGATGCGCTTGCCCGTCGCGGTCGAGCCGGTGAACATGATCTTGCCGAACTCGGGGCGGGCGACCATCTCGGCGCCGATCGCGCCGTCGCCGGCGACCACCTCGAGGACGCCCTCGGGCAGCACCTCGTTCATGACCGCGGCGAGGGCGAGGCCCGAGAGCGTCGTGTACTCGCTGGGCTTGGCGACGACGGTGTTGCCCATGCGCAGCGCCGGGGCGATCTGCCAGATCGCGATCATCATCGGCCAGTTCCACGGCGTGATCGCCGCGACCGTGCCGACGGGGCGGTAGCGCAGCTCGGCGTAGGTCTCGCCGTCGTCGACGACGACCTCGCCCGGCAGCGGCGTCTCGGCGGTCGCGCGCAGCCAGCCGACGCACGCGCCGACCTCGAAGCGGGCGTTCGGGCCGTTGAGCGGCTTTCCCTGCTCGCGCGAGAGCACTCGCGCGAGCGGTTCGGCGGCGGCCTCGATCGCATCGGCGACCCGGTGCAGGGTCGCCTTGCGCTCGTCGTCGTCGAGCGCGGCCCACGCGCGCCGGGCGTTCGTCGCCCCGGCGATGGCGCGGTCGAGATCGGCCGTGCCATGCACGGGCACCGTGCCGATGAGCTCGCCGGTGGCTGGGTCGTGCACCTCGCGGCCCGGGCCGTCGGCCGGGGCGATCGCGGCGAGCAGTCCTGCTTCGCTGTCCATGGGGTCTCCTTCTCGGGTTCGTCGATCGGTTCGTTCGGTGGTCGTGGGCTCAGTGCGCGCAGTCGCAGGCGGCGCCGGTACCGCAGCAGCCCGAGGCATCCGCACGGCCGGCATCGGGCAGGTCGAGCGCGGGGTTGCGGTCGAGGAAGCCGTGGGGCTTGAACAGGAATCCCGAGTAGTCGACCGGCATGATCGGCCAGTCCTCGGGGCGCGGGAGGTGGGTCGGCCCGAACACGTGCCAGAGCACGAGGTCGGTGCCGTCGAGGTCGCGGTCCGCCTGCTGCCACGCGGGGATGCCCGCGCCACCCGCGTGGGCGTTCGGGTAGTCGCCGGCGGGGAAGCGCTCGTCGGGGGAGTAGGCGGTCGCCCAGAGGTGCTTCGTGGCGAAGTTCGCCCGGCCCCACACGGTCGAGTCGGGCTGCGCGAGCAGGGTCGACTTGCCCTCGGGCACGAGCCAGAACGCGGTGGGCCGGCCGACCGCGTTGCGCCGCGAGGCGCTCGCGACCTGCCACACCCGGGAGGTCGCTCCGTTCGCGAGGCGGCCGGCCTCGGACTCGCGCGTGATCGGGGTGACCCGCCAGGTGAACGCGTTGCCGTAGGGATTCTCCGGTCCGGTCGGCACGCCGACCGCGTCGATCTCGGCGAGCGTGTTGTCGTCGCCGTCGACCGACACGTCGAGGCGGGCGCAGAACAGGTGCTGGTGCACCGGCGCGAAGAGGCCGGGCGCGATCTCGTTCGCGTGCGGGTCGTCGTGGCCGGGCTCGCCGGCGCCCGCGAACACGATGCCGGTGGCCTTCGCCTCCATCTGGATCGTGCCGTCGAGGTAGAGGTACCAGAAGAAGCCGTAGTCGTAGTTGCCGATCGTGGCGAAGTAGCTGATCACGAGGCGCCGGCTCCGCCGGACCTCGGGGCGCTCGCCCATCTCGTTGTGCTTCCAGAGGATGCCGTAGTCCTCCTCGTGCATGCACACGACGTTGGGCATGCGCACCGGGTTGCCGTGGTCGTCGGCGACGTGGGCGTCGAAGTAGTGGATGACGCCGAGGCAGTCGCAGCCGAGCTGCAGCGCGTTGGCGTTCTTGCCGAGCAGGTACTCGCCGGCGTCGAAGTAGCTGATCCAGAAGCGGGTCGGCGAGGTGTCGCCGTACGGCACCACCATCTCGGGCACGCTCGCACGGAAGAGCACGGGGCGGTGCTCGTCGCCGTCGCGGAAGGTCAGCTGATGCAGCACGAGGCCCTCGCGCGCGTTGAACCCGACCCGGAACCGCCAGTTCTCCCACTCGACCTCGTTGCCGTCGACGTGGTAGCTCGGGCCCTCGGGCTGGGTGATCTCGATGGGCTTCAGGCTCGTGCGCGCGGGACCGGTCGACTCGGCGTCGTAGCGTCCGTCGAGGTCGGGCACGGCGGCGCCGTCGTGGTCCTCGACGCGGATCACCCGGCGCTCGGTGAGGTCGATGTGCACGATGAGGCCCTCGACGGGGTGCGACCAGTGGTTGTCGCCGGGCGAGTCCTTGAGGAAGGTGAGCGAGCGGATGACGCGGCGGCCGACCTCGTCGGACCGGTTGAAGAAGCCGGGGGCGAGCGGGCCGCAGAACGCGAGCCCGATGCGGTCGCCGAGGCCGCGACGCTCCATCGCGGCACGCCATTCGGGGGAGGACTTCACGATCTCGGCAGCGAGCTCGTACTCCTCGAACAGGTACTGCGGCTGCCCGTACGGCGGATGCTGCGGGTCGAGGTCGCGCCACTCGTCGATCTCGCCCGTGGTGAGGTTCACCACCGCTTCGGCCGCGCGGCCGCTGTCGAGGTCGAGGAGCGTGTAGCGCAGCCGCCGCTCGACGACGTCGCCCGACGTGAAGCCGGCGACGACCGCCTTGTCGGGTTCCTCGGGCGAGACGTTCGGGAACCGGGTCTGTTCGCCGACCCGGCCGGCCTCGACCAGGATTTCGCGCCCGCGCTCGAACTCCTCCGCGGTCGTGAGGTCGAGCGGGTGACGCACCTCGGTCGGGGCGACGGTGAGCAGGTCGTGGTGGTGCATGGGTCCTCCAGGGGGTCGTGATCAGTCTTCGCGCGGGGCGCGCAGGCGTCTTGTCGTTCCGGGCGCGGTGGTGTGCCGTGCGCGCACGGGTCGGTACGGGTACGGGGGCGGGTGCCGGCCGGTTACCGCTCGGCGCGGACCGCGCTGGGCGATCGGTCGAACTCCGCCCGGAACACCCGGCTGAAGTGCGCGGCGTCGGCGAAGCCCCATTCGCTCGCGATGCTCGAGATGGAGCGCTCGTCGAACAGGGGGTCGGCGAGGCGTCGGCGGCACTCCTCGAGGCGTCGGCGGCGCACCCAGCCCGAGACGGTCGCGCCGTGCTCGTGGAAGAGCGCGTGCAGGTGGCGGGGCGAGATGAAGTGCGCCGCGGCGAGGCTGCCCGGGTCGAGCTCGGCCGAACGGAGGTGATCGTCGATGTACCGCGTGACCTCGCCGAACAGGCGCGCTCGCGGGCTGGTCGATACTCGGGCGACGGCCAGCTCGTTCGACAGCATGGCTGCGACGAGGTCGACGCTCGTGCGGGCGAGTCGGTCGCCGCCGGGCCCGGCGACGAGCCCGAGGTTGCCGGCGAGGTTCGCGAGGTGGGGCACGACGACATCGCCGAGGCCGCCCGCGTCGCCGAGGGAGGTCGCGGTGAGCTGGCCGACGGCGTCGTGGGGAAGGTCGAGCGCGTGCGCCGGGAACATCAGCACGAAGGTGCTCGACCGCTCCTCGAAGGCGAGCGAGTACGGGTGGTCGGTGTCGTAGATCACGAGCGACCCGGGCCGCAGCACCGTCTGGCGCCCGTGCTGCACGAGGAGGCCCGTGCCCTCGAGCTGGAGGCCGACCTTGTAACAGCGTCGCGGCGAGTCCGCGATGAGCCTCGGGGTGCGCTCCACGAGGTGCTCGTCGGCCGAGACGATCGAGCAGTGGACCTCGCCCGCGGCGACGTGGCGGATGCCGCCCCCGAACGGATCCGGGCGGCCGGTCGTCACCCGGAGCGGCACGAAGGACTCGCTCACCGCCGTGCGGAATCGCGGGAAGTCCAGGCTCCCCGTCGTCGTCGCTCGACCCATCGCCACATTCCTCCTCGAACCGCCTCGATGGTTGCGAACACCATAGGACTATCCATTTGGATAGTCAAGGGTGGCAGGCGATGCGAGCGGGCGTCCGGTGAGGTTCTGGACGTGGCGCTCGGCGAGGTCAGCCGGCCCCCGCGTGCTCCTCCACGAGGCGGCGGATGCGGGCCAGCACTCGCTCGGCGTCGGCGTCGACCCCGAGCACGAGGCTCTTGAACACGAGCCCGTCGAGGGCGAACCAGATCACCTCGATGAACTCGTCGTCGTCGATGCCGAGCTCGATGAGACGATCGCGGGTGGCCCGTCGATATGTCTCGTAGTACTGCTCGACCGCGGGCCGAAGCTCGGGCCGGCGCCGCGACTCGAGCAGCAGCTCGTACTGGAACGCCTGCACCGCCGTGCTGAGCGAGGCGAGCGAGGCGAGCCCCTCGGCGAAGTGCGCCGCGTCGCCCGGCGCGCCGCGATCGGCCATGTTCGTCTCGCGCAGGCTCTCGTCGACGGCGTACGAGAGCGCCTCGGCGATCAGCTGGTCGCGGGTGCCGAAGTGATGGCGGACGAGCCCGTGCGAGACGCCGGCCTCGGCCGCCACCGCCCGGTAGGTCAGCGCGCGCAGGCCCGAATCGGCGACGACCGTGATCGTCGCGGCCAGCAGCGCCTGGCGGCCCGGGGTCGTCGGGGGCGGCGCGGGTGCCTTCTCGGGGACGAGCGCTGGGGAAGAAGGACGTTCACTGCTCACAGCGAGCACGATAGCGGCCCGACGCCGTCGCGGGGCCCCCGTGCCGGGGTGGTCAAGCACCGTGCGCCGCCGGTCAAGACGGCGCGGGAGCGGCGGGGCAGTATTGCGTCCACCCCGTCCCCCGTCGAACACTGGAGTTCACATGAGTGCGAGCACGCTCCCAGAGACGATCGAGCCCGAGCGCCGGACCCGCGGCCGTCTCGGCGTTCCGGCGATCGTCGTGCTGATCATCGCCGCGTCCGCCCCGCTGACCGTCATCGCCGGCGGCGCGACGACGGCCTATTCCGTCACCGGCTCCATCGCGGTGCCCGTCGGGTACCTCGTGCTCGCCGCCGTGCTCGCCGTCTTCTCCCTCGGCTACGCGGCCATGAGCCGGTTCATCACCAACGCCGGCGCCTTCTACGCCTACGCGGCGCAGGGTCTCGGGCGCCCGGTCGGCGTGGGCGTCGCGCTCATCGCACTCGTCGCCTACAACTGCATGCAGATCGGCATCTGGGGCATGTTCGGCTTCCAGGTGTCGGTGCTCGTCGGCGAGAAGCTCGGGCTCGACGTGCCGTGGTGGGTCGGCGTCGTCGTGTTCATCCTGGTCGTGGGCCTGCTCGGCGTGAACCGGGTCGACCTCTCGGCCAAGGTGCTCGGCGTCATCGTCGTGCTCGAGTTCGTCGTCGTGACCGTGTTCGACGTCGTCGCCTTCGCGAACCCGGCCGGCGGCTTCACGGCGGCGCCCATCTCGCCGGCCTCGCTCCTGCTGCCCGGCATCGGCGCCGTGCTCGTCTTCGGGATCGCCGCCTTCATGGGCTTCGAGTCCGCCGCCATCTACGGCGAGGAGGCGAAGGACCCGAAGCGAACGGTCGCCCGCGCCACCTTCGCGGCCGTCATCATCATCGGCGTGTTCTACGCGATCTCGTCGTGGGCGCTCGCGCTCGCCGTCGGCACCGACAAGATCTCGTCGGGCGGCATCACCCCCGAGGAGGCCGGGCCGCCGCTCTTCTTCGCCTTCGTCGCCGAGCGCCTCGGCCCGATCATGGTCGACTTCATGTCGCTGCTGTTCATCACGAGCCTCTTCGCCGCGCTCGTGAGCTTCCACAACGCCGTCGCCCGCTACGGCTTCGCGCTCGGCCGCGAGGGCGTACTGCCCGCCTGGTTCGCGAAGGTCCGGGAGCGCAGCGGGTCGCCCTGGGCCGGCTCGATCGCGCAGTCGATCGTCGCGCTCGCCGTGATCGCGGTGTTCGCGGTCGCGGGCGCCGGCAGCGAGCTCGGGCCGCTGTTCCCCGTCGTCACGCTCTTCAACTGGCTCACCAACACGGGCGCGCTCGGGCTCGTGCTGCTGATGGCGGTCGTGTCGCTCGCCGTCATCGGCTACTTCCGCCGCGACCCGCGCGACGTCGGGGTGGGCTCCCGCCTCGTGTCGCCCGTGCTCTCGTTCCTCGCGCTCGCGACCGTGCTCGTGCTCATCGTGCTGAACTTCAACGTGCTGCTCGGGCAGACCGACTCCGACCTCACGACGTTCCTCCTGCCCGCCCTCATCGTGCTCGCCGGCGTCGTCGGCATCGTCTGGGGGCTCGTGCTGCGCCGCCGGCGCCCCGAGGTCTACCGTCGCATCGGCCACGGGGCGGAGGGTGCGTCGGCCGAGCACCTCGGCTGACGCGAGACGTCACGCACTCGCCCGCCACGGCATGATGGACGCATGAAGACCGTGCAGCTGCGCCGCTACCAGATCGTCCCGGGCGAGTACGAGGCGTTCGTCTCGTGGTTCGAGGAGAAGATGCCCCCGGTGCGGCGCGCGACCGGCTTCGAGGTGGAGTTCGCCTACGGCGTGCCCGAGGCGAACGAGTTCGTGTGGGCGGTCAGCGTGCCCGGCGACCGGGCCGAGTTCGAGCGCGTCGAGGCGGCCTACGTCGTCTCGCCCGAGCGGGCGGCGGCGTTCGAGGGCATCCCCGAGCGCATCGCCGGCAAGCAGATCGGCTACGTCGACGACGTGCGGATCGGCTGAGTCCGACCCTCGAGTCGCCGCGAGCCGCGCCGGCTAGCGCCTTGCGGCTCTCGGCGAGGCATCCGGTTCGCCTTGCGCCGCCGCGCGGGCACGGCCGACCGCGTCCATGCCGGCGACGGCCTGCGCGAACCCGCGGTGGCCGCGTGTCGTGAACGCTCCGATGAGGTTCGCCACCGCGAGTGCGGGGCCGATGATGGCGAACGCGCCCGGCAGGAGCGACGCGATCGAGTAGCCCCCGATGCCGGCGAGGAAGCGCAGCAGGCGCCACGCCGCAGCAGGCCGGCGGCGCTCGGTCGCCTCGATGAGCACGACGCGCTCGCCGATCGTCACGCCGCCGGCGAGCACCGACACGGCCTGCGCGGCGATCGCGACCAGGCTCGTCGCGAGGGCGACGACTTGGGGGTCGAGCCCGTCGGGCACGCCGTCGGCGAGCACGTACACGATCGCCATCACTCCCACGGCGAGGCCGTAGCCGGTGAGCCACAGGGTGACGAGGTCGACGAGCATCGCGAGGAGGCGCCGGCCGGCCGTGACGGGTGAGGCGTCGTCGGCAGCGTCGGGCGACGACGGGGCATCGGAGCGCCGCCGCCACGGACGGAGGGCGGCCGCGGCGATGAGCGAGCCGAGCACGGCCCCCGCCGTGTTGGTCGCGAGGTCGCCGGTGTCGAACAGGCGGTACGCGCACGGAAACAGGCCCCACACGCCCGTGAGTTGCGTGAGCTCGATCGCGAGCGACACGAGTGCGCCCGAGACGGCCGCGACGAGGATGCCGCGGTCGAAGAGCGCCCGCACGAAGAAGCCGAGCGGCAGGAACAGCACCAGGTTGAGCACGAACTGCTGGAACGCCGCGTTGCGCAGCAGCGACCCGCCCTCCTCGGCCTGCAGCCGTGCGATGTCGGTGACGACCGCGAAGGGGTTGAGCTCGACGCCGACGCAGTCGTACGGCCCGTCGGGCAGGGGAAGCAGGGTGTACGCCCAGAGGCCCATGACGTAGAAGAGCAGGGCGATCCAGCCGAGCATCCTCGCGCCCGAGAACCCTCCGCGCCGGCGGTAGCTCAGCGCGACGAGCGGCACGAACACGAGCACGAGCAGGGCCGAGCCCACGAAGAGCGCGACGATCCCCGGCATGATGCGATCCACGAGACAGCAGTGTACGGAGGTCGCGCGCCGTCGCCGCACCGTCGCGCCGTGTTGCATCCGTTCGACGTCATGTACAGCAAGCGTGCATGAATGTCCACGTATGATCGAGACATCCCCGGAAAGAATGCGGCCAGCGCTGCCCACCGGCAGACGCAGTCGCACGACCCTGGTCGACGACGCCCACGTACGCTCGGCCGAGAAGGAAGACCGTGAGCCACGAGTTCGACGCCCGCCGTGCCGAATGGATCGCCAAGGAGGAGCTCGCCGAGCGGATGATTCCGCTCATCGGCGGCCTGTACCGAGACCACGGGGTGGTGACGTCCATCCACGGCCGCCGCCTCATCAACCGCTCCGCCATCGAGCTGCTGAAGGCGCACCGCTTCTCGCGCCAGGCCGGCGACGTCGAGCTCGAGCTCGCCGACACCATGCGCGTGCTCGAGGCGCTCCGCGAGATCCAGCCCGGCCCCGCCTCGATCGACATCGCCCGCATCGTCAGCCGCTACGCCGACGCCCGGGCGACCGGCGACTCGCGCGAGCTCGTGGACTTCGTGCGCGCCGAGATCGCGCCCGTCGCGGGCGGCGCCTCGCCCGAGGCATCCGGCACCGATGTCGTGCTCTACGGCTTCGGCCGCATCGGGCGCCTGCTCGCCCGCATCCTCATCGCCCACTCGGGCGGGGGCCAGGGGCTGCGCCTCCGCGCGATCGTCGTGCGGAAGGGCAGCGACAACGACCTCATGAAGCGCGCGAGCCTGCTGCGCCGCGACTCGGTGCACGGCCCCTTCGCCGGCACGATCGAGGTCGACGAGGAGAACGACACGATCCTCGCCAACGGCACGCTCATCCAGGTCATCTACTCGAACGACCCGGCCACGATCGACTACACCGAGTACGGCATCGACGACGCGATCGTCGTCGACAACACCGGCCGCTGGCGCGACGAGGCCGGCCTCAGCCAGCACCTGCAGTCGAAGGGCGTCTCGCGCGTGCTGCTCACCGCGCCCGGCAAGGGCGCGATCAAGAACATCGTGCACGGCATCAACACCGACGACATCACGGACGCCGATCGCATCCTCTCGGCCGCCTCGTGCACGACCAACGCGATCACCCCGGTGCTGAAGGCCGTCAACGACGCCTACGGCGTCGTGCGCGGCCATGTCGAGACGGTGCACTCGTTCACGAACGACCAGAACCTCATCGACAACTTCCACAAGGGCGACCGCCGGGGCCGCTCGGCGGCGCTCAACATGGTCATCACCGAGACCGGTGCCGCCAAGGCCGTGTCGAAGGCGCTGCCCGAACTCGAGGGCAGGCTCACCGGTTCGGCGATCCGCGTGCCCACGCCCGACGTGTCGCTCGCGATCCTCAACCTGCAGCTCGAGCGGCCGGCATCGAAGGCCGAGATCAACAGGTACCTCCGCCAGGTCTCGCTGACGTCGCCGCTGCGGCAGCAGATCGACTACATCGAGTCGCCCGAGGTCGTGTCGACCGACTTCGTCGGCTCGAATCGCGCCGGCATCGTCGACGGCCTCGCCACGATCGCCGACGGCACCGACGCGGTGCTCTACGTCTGGTACGACAACGAGTACGGCTACTCGTGCCAGGTCGTGCGCGTCATCGAGGCGATGGCGGGATCGCACCCGACCGTCTTCCCGGCACGCCGGCCGGTCGTGCTCGAGTCGCTCGAGCGCGAGGTCGCGCCCGTCGGCTGACCCCGGCTCCGATCGCGGATGCCCCGTGCGCGGGTTCGCGTGCGGGGCATCCGTCGTCCGGGGCGGGCGCTCAGGGTGAGAGCCGCGGCAGTGCGAGGGCAGCGACGAGGTCGTCGACGTCGGCATCGACGCGTCGGAACTCGAGGAACGGGCTGCCGTCGAATGCGGCGAGCTTCGCCTTCGTACCCAGTGACCCGAGCGGTGCGAGTTCGAGGATGGCGCCGTGCAGCAGGATCTCGGTGGCCACCTCGACGCCGATCAGCACCGGATCGGGCGGCGTCGCCACGATCGCCGCCTCGATCTCGACCGTGCCGGCTGCGTCGACAGTGCGCGGACCCGGGCCGCTCGAATGCACCTCGGCGAGGATGCGCCGAGCCTGCTCGAATTCCGGAGCGGCGAACGGGTCGGTGCCGTCGGCCGTGACCGCCCAAGCGGCGGAGTGCCGAGCAACGACGAGGCCGCCGTCGGCCCGGCCATCGATCTGGCCATGCGCCCTGAACCGGACGAACACGGTCTCGAGCGCCGAAAGCGCAGGCACGATGGCGAGTCCGCGGCGGCTGAGTCGGATCGTCCGGGGTTCATCGTCGGGGTCGGTCGCGACCACGCCGGAGAGGGACATGCACGGGCCCGGCCGGTCGATCACGGTCATTCCCGACGGCGCAACGGCCGGTGCTCCGTACGGTTCCGCTCGTACGACCTCCCATGTGACGAGCCAGCGGTGCAACTCCCGTTGCCACGCCGAGAATTGTGTCGCCCGTGACTCGGGCCGGGGGTCGCCGGGCTTCTCGGGCTGGATCGGGATCCGGCCCTCCCTCCAGTCGGCGAACGGCTGGAGGGGCGAGGGCGGTTCGGGCACTTCGGTGAAGGGATCCGGCTCAGGCACGGTCGTCCTCCGTCGGCGGCATCCCGTCGCGAAGACGGCGAAGTTCCGCGAGATCCGCCACGATCGCCTCGAGCCGGTCGGGCACGTAGCGGTAGTCGATGCATCCGCGGCCCGTCCTGCCGTCCATGCGGAGCCGGTTCGAATCGCCCTGTTCGAGCATGACCCATCCGTCGTGCACGAGGATGTCGGCGGACAGCCCGACGGCGATCTCGGGCGTCGCGCCGGCCTTCACGCGGATCGACGACTCGATGACGGCCTCCCCGTCGGCGGCGAGCCGCTGCGGCCCGCCGGCCGGATTGGTCGACGCCCAAGCGCCCGCGGGGCGCGCCTGCTGCCACTCGGCGGTGAGGAAGGGCGTCGCCGTGACCTCGTCGGCCACTGCTGCGGTGCGTGCCGTGTGCGCGACGACCACGGTGCCGTCCGCGGCACCGGTGAACCCGCCCGCCACGCGGAACCGGTAGTGGAGCCGCCCGTCGACCGTCGGTGCGGGCAGCACGACCTGTGACCGCCATCCGCTCCATGCGAGCATGGGCGAACCGGTGGCCGACAGCCAGCCGTTGTAGGCGAACCCGTTGCCGAGCTCGCGCGCCGTGAACCAGCCGACGTCGGAGGAGTGCACGTGCGACCCCTCGATGAAGGGAGGCAGGCAGATCGACCGCCAACCGTCGAGCCATTCGAGGATCGCCCGCTGCAGCTCCGAGAACCGGGTGATTCGAAGGTCGCGCACCGGTTCGGATCCGGTTGGCGGCCAGTCGGGACGGATCGGCGGAGTGCGATCACGGAGCCAGTCGGCGAGGGGCGCGAGCGAACTCGGCGGCTCGCCGGGGGTATCGGGGTGCGCGGGCATCTCGGACATCGTGAGCTCCTCTCGGCGACGCGACGCACGCTACGCGCCGGCTCCGCCACCGCCATCCGGGCGAGCACTGAACCCGACATAGGCTGGAGCCATGAGCAGCGAAGCCGTGATCGTCGATGTCGTGCGCACCCCGGTCGGGCGCGGAAAGCCGGGCGGACTCCTCTCGGGCGTGCACCCGGTCGACCTGCTCGCGGGCGTGCTCGACACGCTCGTCTCGCGCAGCGACCTCGACCCGGCCCTCATCGACGACGTCATCGGCGGCTGCGTCAGCCAGATCGGCGAGCAGAGCTACAACATCACGCGGAACGCCGTGCTCGCGGCCGGCTTCCCCGAGCACGTGCCCGGCACCACGATCGACCGTCAGTGCGGATCGAGCCAGCAGGCGGCGACCTTCGCGGCGCAGGCCGTCATCTCGGGCAGCGCCGACATCGTGATCGCCTGCGGGGTCGAGTCGATGAGCCGGGTGCCGCTCGGCACGAGCGCCGCGGGCGCCGACCCGTTCGGTTCGCGACTGCGTCACCGGTACCCCGAGGGGCTCGTGAACCAGGGCGTCTCGGCCGAGCTCATCGCCGCGAAATGGGGGTTCTCGCGCGACGAGCTCGACGCGTTCGCCGCGCACTCGCACGAGCTCGCGGCCGCCGCGGCCGAGTCGGGGGCGTTCGCGACCGAACTCGTGCCGGTGCCCGGCATCGACTCCCTCACCGACGAGACGGTGCGGCCCGGCACGAGCGTGGAGTCGCTCGCCGGACTCGACGCGGCGTTCCGCACCGACGAGCTCGCGTCGCGCTTCCCCGAGATCGACTGGCGCATCACGCCCGGCAACTCGTCGCCGCTCACCGACGGCGCCTCGGCCGCGCTCATCATGAGCGCCGAGCGCGCGTCGCAGCTCGGACTGGAGCCCCGGGCGCGGTTCCGCGCGTTCTCGGTCGTCGGCAGCGACCCGCTGTACATGCTGACGGGCGTCATCCCGGCGACGGCGAAGGTGCTCGGGCGCGCGGGACTGACGCACGACGACATCGACGCCTACGAGGTCAACGAGGCGTTCGCGTCGGTGCCGCTCGCCTGGCTCGCCGACACCGGGGCGGATGCCTCGAAGCTCAACCCGCGCGGCGGCGCGATCGCCCTCGGCCACGCGCTCGGATCGAGCGGCACGCGCCTGCTCACGACCCTCGTCAACCAGCTCGAGGCGACCGGTGGCCGCTACGGCCTGCAGACGATGTGCGAGGGCGGCGGCATGGCGAACGCCACCGTCATCGAGCGCCTCTGACCGACCCGCCCCACCCACCACCCACCACCCACCACCCACTCCGGTTCATCGAGTGTTGCCGTTTCGACCGGGCGTCGCCGCGGCAGCGGAGACATCCGGTTCGAATGGAAACGCTCGGCGACCACACCAACGAAGGAGCACACATGGAACTCACCGGCGTATCCGCGATCGTCACCGGCGGGGCCTCCGGCCTCGGGCGTGCGACGGCGCGCGCCCTCATCGACGGCGGAGCCTCGGTCGTCGTCATCGACCTGCCCGGGCCCCGCGGCGAGGAGGCGGCCGCCGAACTCGGCGAGCGAGCCCGGTTCGTGCCCGCCGACGTCGCGAACGAGGCCGAGGTGCAGGCCGCGGTCGACGCCGCTTCGGCGATCGCGCCGCTCCGCGTGGCGGTCAACTGCGCCGGCATCGTGACGGCGAACCGCACGGTCGGCCGTGACGGTGCGGGCCCGCTCGACGCGTTCGAGCGCACGATCCGGGTGAACCTCGTCGGCACGTTCAACGTGACCCGCCTCGCCGCTGCGGCGATGGCCGCGAACGAGCCCGTCACCTCGTCGCTGCCCGGCGGACCTGCGACGGCCGAGCGCGGCGTCATCGTCAACACGGCGTCGGTCGCCGCCTTCGACGGGCAGATCGGCCAGGCCGCCTACTCGGCGTCGAAGGCCGGCGTCGCCGGCATGACCCTGCCGATCGCGCGCGACCTGTCGAAGCTGCTCATCCGCGTCATGACGATCGCGCCGGGCATCTTCGAGACGCCGATGATGGCCGGCATGCCGGACGAGGTGCGGGCCTCGCTCGAGGCGCAGGTGCCGCACCCCTCGCGGCTCGGCCACCCGACCGAGTACGCCGCGCTCGTGCGGTCGATCATCGCCAACCCGATGCTGAACGGCGAGGTGATCCGGCTCGACGGCGCGATCCGCATGCAGCCGAAGTAGGCGGGCGGCACTCCACGACGAGGATGCCTCGGGGC
>NZ_JBSHHD010000039.1:0-34657 GCF_053618155.1 Agromyces sp. NPDC055658
GTTCCCAACAGACGGAAACACAAACTCAACACAGAACAAACACACCCCACACCAGGGGTGTGCACACCGAGACCACCAAACCCACCCACCAAGGGTGAACACGGTTTGGTCCTAGAGTTTCGGCGGCCATAGCGCGAGGGAAACGCCCGGACACATTCCGAACCCGGAAGCTAAGACTCGCAGCGCCGATGGTACTGCAGGGGGGACCCTGTGGGAGAGTAGGACACCGCCGGACATTCTTTGAATGGCCACCCCCTGTGCTCAATAGCGAGCACAGGTGGGTGGCCATTATTCGTTAACAGCGGATCGGGCGCGGCCCGGCAGTACGGTTGAGTCGACGAGACTCCCATTCGACAGGAACATCGTGAGCGATTCGAACAAGGACCGAGACGGCCAGGAGCGACCCCAGCGGAGCGGCGGCTCGTCGGGTCAGCGAGGATCCGGTTCGACTGCCGGCCGCAAGCCGTATGGCGAGCGGGACGCGAAGCGTCCGCATGGCAGCAGCGGTGATCGGAAGCCGTACGGTGACCGGGACAAGAAGCGTTCGTACGGCGATCGGGATGCGACGCGTTCGCACGGCGGCAGCGGTGATCGCAAGCCGTACGGTGACCGGGACGCGAAGCGCCCGTACGGTGGTCGCGATGAACGGAAGCCCTATGGCGACCGCGACCAGAAGCGTCCGTACGGTGGTCATGATGATCGCAAGCCGTACGGCGACCGCGACCAGAAGCGTTCGTACGGCGACCGCGACGCGACCCGTTCGCACGGCAGCAGCGGCGACCGCAAGCCCTACGGCGACCGCGACCAGAGGCGGTCCTACGGCGATCGCGACGCGAAGCGCCCGTACGGTGCCCGGGATGACCGCAAGCCGTATGCCGACCGGGATCAGAAGCGTTCGTACGGCGACCGCGACGCGACCCGTTCGCACGGCGGCAGCGGCGACCGCAAGCCGTACGGCGATCGCGATGCGAAGCGCCCGTACGGCGGCCGGGATGACCGCAAGCCGTACGGTGACCGCGACCAGAGGCGTTCCTACGGCGACCGCGATGCGAAGCGCCCGTACGGCGGCCGGGATGACCAGAAGCCCTATGGCGACCGCGACCAGAAGCGCCCGTACGGCACGCCCGGTTCCGGCCACGCAGGCGGCCGGCACGACGGCGATCGCCGTGGGGCACCGACCGAGGCGTCGCACGAGCGGCACGGCGCGGCCGACCTTCCGGTGCGTCCGCGGCACGACGATCCGTTCCTGCCTGCGGAGATCGAAGCCCGCCAGCTCGACAAGGTGGCCCGCGCCGAGCTCAAGACCCTGAGCAAGGAGAACGCGGACTGGGTCGCACGGCATCTCGTCGCGGCATCCGAGTACCTCGATGACGACCCCGAGCTCGCGCACCAGCACGCGATGTCGGCTGCCCGCCGGGCGGGGCGCATCGCGGTGGTGCGCGAGACCCTTGCGATCACGGCATATGCGACGGGCGACTTCTCGCTCGCACTTCGCGAGTTGCGCACCTACCGTCGCATCTCCGGCAACAACGACCAGCTTCCGTTGATGGTCGACAGCGAGCGCGGCGTCGGTCGTCCCGATCGCGCCCTCGAGGTCGGTCGCGCGGTGGACCGCAACGAACTGCCGGTGGCCGTGCAGGTCGGCTTGGCGATCGCGATGTCCGGTGCGCGGCTCGACCTCGGCCAGCCGGAGCTCGCGCTCGCGGAGCTCGAGATCCCGCAACTCGACCCCGATCGCGCCTTCTCGTACAGCCCCGCGCTCTTCTCCGCCTACGCCGAGGTGCTCGAAGAGCTCGGACGCGACGGCGACGCCTCCCGATGGCGTGTGCTCGCCGCGCGCGCCGAAGCCGCGTTGGCGGGTCCGGCCGAGGCCGAGCTCATCGAGATCTTCGAGCTCGAGTCCGACGAGCCCGCCGACGCCGAAATCGATGACCAGGCGTTCGAGGCCGACGTCGAGATCGGGAACGAGGAGCACGTCGCGGACGGCGACGCCGCGATCGATGAGCTCGTCGAGTCGTCGGAGGACACGGCGTCGGGCGACCCCGGAGACGTGCTCGAGGACGACGTCCGAGCGGTGCTCGCCGAAGGCGACGCTCTCGACGGCGAAGACGCGACCGAGGACTCCGCCGATGGCGCTGTTCCGAGCGAGGACTGAGCCCACGACACCGCTCGACGGCGTCGACGCGGTGTTCGCCGATCTCGACGGCGTCGTCTATGCGGGCGCCGGCGCGATTCCGCATGCGGTCGAGAGCCTCAACCTCGCGAAGCGTTCGCGAGCGGTCGGGTACATCACGAACAACGCGTCGCGCAGCGACGCCTCCGTCGCGGGCCACCTCACCGACCTCGGCCTCGAAGCGGCGCCGAACGATGTCGTCACGTCGCCCCAGGCGGCCATGCGACTCCTCGAGGGCCACGTCGCGCCGGGCGCACTCGTGTTCGTCGTCGGCGGCGAGGGCATCGAGGTCGAGTTGCGCAAGCGCGGCTATCGGGTGACGCGGTCGGCCGACGACCGCCCCGATGCCCTCGTGCAGGGGTTCACCCCCGAGATCGGCTGGAAGGACCTCGCCGAGGCCGCGTTCGCCCTGCATGCCGACGACCCGGGCATCGACGGCGCGGATGCCTCGCGCGGAGGCATCCCGTGGATCGCGACGAACATGGACTGGACCATACCCGTCGCCCGCGGCATCGCCCCCGGCAACGGCACCCTCGTCTCGGCCGTGCACACGGCGGTCGGACGACTGCCCCTCGTCGCCGGCAAGCCCGAGACGCCGATCTTCGACGAGGCGCGCCGGCGGTTCGACGCCGCGAACCCGCTGGTGGTCGGCGACCGACTCGACACCGACATCCTCGGGGCGAACCGGGCCGGGATGGCGAGTGCGATCGTGCTCACGGGCATCGACCGGGCGAAGCAGCTGCTCGCCGCCGATGCGGCCAGCCGACCCGACTTCATCCTCTCCGACCTGCGGGGACTTCACGAGCCCTATCCGACGGTCGAGCGCGTGCGGGGCGACGTGGTGAGGGTCGGCGCGGCTCGCGTGCGCCTCGCCGGCAACCGCGTCGAGATCGTCGCCGAGGGCGACGGCGGCCTCGACCTCCTGCGCGCGGCGTGCGCGACGATCTGGGAGTCGGGCATCGGCATCCATGTGCTCGACGTCCCGGCGCGCCTCTACGCGTGATCGACCGCGTGTCGTGCGCGCGAGGTAGCGTGGTCGGGTGAGCATCGACCACGAGCACGACCCGAGCGACTCCTCCGACGAGGTGGCCGAGGGCACCAGGGCCGCCCTGGCCGACATCGAGGGGCTCCCGATCGAGGAGCGCGCGCCGGGTTACGAGGCGCTGGCCGCGCGCCTCCGCGAGGAACTCGAGCAGTCCGACCCGTCGGGCGCATCTCGGTCGTCATGAGCCACGAGCGTCTCGATGCCGCCCTCGCGGCGCGCGGTCTCGTGCGTTCGCGCACGCAGGCGGCCGCACTCATCGCCGAAGGGCGGGTGTCGGTCGACGGTCGCCCCGTCGTGAAGGCGTCGTTCAAGGTCTGGCCGGACGTGCTGCTCTCGGTCGAGGCATCCGACCACTACGTCAGCCGTGCCGCGCACAAGCTGGTCGCCGCGCTCGACGGCTTCGCCGTCGACCCGGCGGGCCGCGTCGCGCTCGACGCTGGCGCGTCGACCGGCGGCTTCACCCAAGTGCTGCTCGAACGCGGTGCGCGCACCGTGCTCGCCGTCGACGTCGGCCACGGCCAGCTCGCGCCGGAGCTGCACGGCGCGCCCGGTCTGGTGCTCGTCGAGGGCTGCAACGTTCGCGGGCTCACGCCCGATTCGCTCGCGGCGGCGACGGGCGTCGACGAGCGTCCCGCCCTCGTGACCGCCGACCTCTCGTTCATCTCGTTGACGACCGTGCTGCCCGCACTGCGCGCGACCGCGACGGCCGACGCAGACCTCGTGCTCCTCGTGAAGCCGCAGTTCGAGGTCGGCCGCGGGGGAGTACGTGAGGGGATCGTCCACGATCCGGCACTGCGCTCGGAGGCGGTCATGAACGTGCTGTGGGCCGCGCACGACCTCGATCTCGGCACCGTCGGCGTCCTGTCCTCCCCAATCGCCGGCTCGCACGGAAACCGCGAGTTCCTCGTCCACCTTCGGGCGACGGGCGGTGCGAATCCGACAGAATGGTCGGGTCGGGTCGACGCGCTGACGAGAGGAGAGCACGGGTGAACGACGCACGCCACTTCCTCGTGGTCTCGCACACGGGCCGGCAGTCCGCGCTCGAGGCGACGGGGGCGGTCTGCACGCAGCTGCTCGCCGCGGGCGCCGTGCCGGTGATCGCCGCCGAGCACTGGGAGGACGTGCACGCCTTCGTGCCCGAGCTCGACGGCGGCGTCGTGCGCTTCGAAGACACCGATCCCGCAAGCATCGAGCTCGTGATCGTGCTCGGCGGCGACGGTACGATCCTTCGCGCGGCCGAGCTCATCCGCGACCACCCCGTGCCGCTGCTCGGCGTCAACCTCGGTCACGTCGGGTTCCTCGCCGAGAGCGAGCGCGACGACCTCGGCTACACCGTCTCCCGGGCGCTCTCGCGCGACTACGTCGTGGAGGAGCGCATGACCCTGTCCGTGCGGGCGAAGGTCGGCTCCGAGGTCGTGTACGAGAGCTGGGCGCTCAATGAGGCGACCGTCGAGAAGGCCGAGCGCGAGCGCATGCTCGAGGTCGTGATCGAGGTCGATCGCCGGCCGCTCTCGTCGTTCGGCTGCGACGGCGTCGTCATGTCGACGCCGACGGGTTCGACCGCCTATTCGTTCTCGGCGGGTGGGCCGGTCGTGTGGCCGAGTCTCGAGGCCCTGCTGCTCGTGCCGCTCAGCGCGCACGCGCTGTTCGCCCGCCCGCTCGTGGTCGGTCCCGAGTCGTCCCTCGCGGTCGAGATCCTGCAGCGCACCGAGACCGCGGCCGTCATCTGGTGCGACGGGCGGCGCACATTCGACCTGCCGCCCGGGGCCAGGGTGATCGTGCGCCGCTCCGACACCCCTGTGCGGCTGGCACGGCTCCATGAGGCGCCGTTCACCGACCGGCTCGTGAACAAGTTCCAGTTGCCGGTGACGGGGTGGCGCGGGCCGGCGGGCCGCGAATGAGCACGAGAGGCCGGGATCCGATGAGGGAGGGCGCGAGTTGATCGAGGAGCTCGGCATCCGCGACCTCGGCGTCATCGCCGAGGCGACGCTGCCGCTCGGGGCCGGGTTCACGGCGGTCACGGGTGAGACGGGCGCAGGCAAGACGATGGTCGTGACCGCGCTCGGGCTGCTGCTCGGCGCTCGCTCCGACGCCGGAGCCGTGCGGTCCGGCGCGAAGCAGGCCTGGGTCGAGGGGCGATGGATCGTGCCCCAAGAGGGAGCAATCGCCGACCGCGTCGCCGAGACCGGCGGCGAGGTCGAGGCCGGCGAGCTGCTGCTCGGACGTTCGGTCTCGTCCGAGGGGCGCAGCCGCGCCGTCGTCGGCGGTCGGAGCGCTCCGGTCGGGGTGCTCTCCGAACTCGGTGACGAGCTCGTGGTGGTGCACGGGCAGGCCGACCAGCAGCGGCTGCGCTCGGCCTCGGCCCAGCGCGACGCACTCGACCGCTTCGCCGGCGCGCCGCTCGCCGAATCGCTCGAGGCGTACCGCGACGTGTTCGACCGCTGGAGGGCCGACGCCGCCGAACTCGCGCGCCTGCGCGACGAGCGCGACGCCCGCGCGCGGGAGGCCGAGGCGCTGCGAGCCGACCTCGACGAGGTCGAGGCCGTCGATCCGCAGCCCGGTGAGGACGCCGAACTCCACGAGCGTGCCGAACGGCTCTCGAACCTCGAAGAGCTCCGCCTCGCCGCCGCCCAGGCGAAGGCGCTCGTCTCGGGCGACGAGGTCGTCGACGACGCTCCAGACGCGGTGACGCTCATCGAGGCCGCACGACGGCACCTCGAGCGGGTCGCCGAGCACGACGCGGCGCTCGCACCGATCGCGGAGTCGCTTGCGAACGCCGGCTTCCTCCTGGCCGACGCGGGCACCGAGCTCGCCGGCTACCTCACCGGGCTCGACACCGATGGCGCCCGCGAGCTCGAGCTCGTGCAGGAGCGCCGGGCGGTGCTCGCCGGCCTCATCCGCCGCCACGGCGATCTCGACGGCGTGCTCGCGTTCCGGCGCGACGGCGGGCTGCGACTCGTCGAGCTCGACGGCGACGACGAACGCATCGCCGAGCTCGACATCGCCGTCGCCGAGCTCGCGGCCGAGGTCGATCGACTCGCCACCCGCATCACCGAGCAGCGCACCGAGGCGGCCGCGCGGCTCGCCGAGGCCGTGACGCACGAACTCGCGGCCCTGGCCATGCCCGACGCGGTGCTGAGCGTCAGCGTGGAGCCGAGCGCCGAGCCGACGACGCACGGGCGCGACCATGTCGCCATCCTGCTGCGGCCGCATCCCGGTGCCGAGCCCCGCTCGGTCTCGCGCGGCGCGTCCGGCGGCGAGCTCTCGCGGGTCATGCTCGCGATCGAGGTCGTGATCGCCGGCACCGACCCCGTGCCCACGTTCGTCTTCGACGAGGTCGACGCGGGTGTCGGCGGCGCCGCGGCCATCGAGATCGGGCGTCGCCTCGCCCGCCTCGCCGAACGCTCGCAGGTCATCGTCGTCACCCACCTCGCCCAGGTCGCCGCGTTCGCGACGAACCACCTGAGCGTCGTCAAGGGCACCGACGGCGCGGTCACCGCGTCGAGCGTGCGACAGCTGCAGGGCGCCGAGCGCGAAGCCGAGATGGCGCGGCTGCTCTCGGGGCTCGCCGATTCCGAGAGCGGGCTCGCGCACGCGCGGGAGTTGCTCGAGATCGCCTCCGAACGGGCGGCCTGAGATCACCGGCCGCAGGGCCGAACCGACCGGGGCCGATCGGCCCCGCACGACGAAGGGGGAGCGCGTGGGGCATGTCGCGGCAAGCGATCGGGAACGTGGGTTAGAATACAAGCCCGTGGTGGATGAACGCGGAAGAGCGCAGAGCGCAGACAATAACGACACGACCAAGCACATCTTCGTGACCGGTGGTGTCGTTTCTTCGTTGGGCAAGGGACTCACCGCCGCGAGCCTCGGCAACCTGCTGACGGCGCGCGGCCTCCGGGTGGTCATGCAGAAGCTCGACCCCTATCTCAACGTCGACCCCGGCACGATGAATCCGTTCCAGCACGGCGAGGTCTTCGTGACCGACGACGGCGCTGAGACCGACCTCGACATCGGCCACTACGAGCGCTTCCTCGACATCGACCTGTCGCAGGCGGCGAACGTCACGACCGGCCAGATCTATTCGACGGTCATCGCGAAGGAGCGTCGCGGCGAGTACCTCGGAGACACGGTGCAGGTGATCCCGCACATCACCGACGAGATCAAGCGCCGCATGCGCCTGCAGGCGACCGAGAGCCCGAAGCCCGACGTCATCATCACGGAGATCGGCGGCACGGTCGGCGACATCGAGTCGCAGCCGTTCATCGAGTCCGCGCGCCAGGTGCGTCACGAGCTCGGCCGCAAGAACGTGTTCTTCGTGCACGTCTCGCTCGTGCCGTTCATGGGCGCCTCGGGCGAGCAGAAGACGAAGCCGACCCAGCACTCGGTCGCAGCGCTGCGCTCGATCGGCATCCAGCCCGACGCGCTCGTGCTCCGCAGCGACCGCCCCGTCACCGAGTCGAACAAGCGCAAGATCGCGCTCATGTGCGACGTCGACGAGGCCGCCGTGGTGAACGCGGTCGACGTGCCCTCGATCTACGACATCCCGACGATGTTGCACGAGCAGGGCCTCGACTCGTACCTCATCGACGCGCTCGGTCTGGGCGAGAAGGCCGACGCCGTCGACTGGTCGGGCTGGAGCGACCTGCTTCGCGTCGTCCACGACCCCAAGCACGAGGTGAGGATCGGACTGGTCGGCAAGTACATCGACCTGCCCGACGCGTACCTCTCGGTGACCGAGGCGCTCCGCGCAGGCGGTTTCGCGAACGACGCGAAGGTCAACATCGAGTGGATCCCGTCCGACGAGTGCCAGACGCCCGAGGGGGCGCAGAAGCACCTCGCCCATCTCGACGGCATCTGCGTGCCCGGCGGGTTCGGCGTGCGCGGCATCGAGGGCAAGCTCGGTGCGTTGCACTTCGCGCGCGACAACGGCATTCCCGTGCTCGGCCTGTGCCTCGGCCTGCAGTGCATGGTCATCGAGTACGCGCGCAACGTCGCGGGACTGCCAGGTGCGTCGTCGAGCGAGTTCGACCCCGACACCGAGTTCCCGGTCATCGCGACGATGGAGGAGCAGGTCGAGATCATCTCGGGCGGCGACCTCGGCGGCACGATGCGACTCGGCCTCTACCCGGCGAAGCTCGGCGAGGGCACGATCGCGGCCGAGCTGTACGGCTCGACCGATGTCAGCGAGCGCCACCGGCACCGCTACGAGGTCAACAACGCGTACCGCGATCGCATCGCCGAGGCGGGCCTCGTGTTCTCCGGGCTCTCGCCCGACCGCAACCTCGTCGAGTACGTCGAGCTTCCGCGCGACGTGCACCCGTTCTACGTCGGCACGCAGGCGCACCCCGAACTGCGCAGCCGCCCGAACGACGCGCACCCGCTGTTCCGCGGCCTCGTCGGCGCAGCGCTCGAGCGTCAGCAGGCGAGCCGCCTCTTCGACGTCAACAATGGCTGAAGCTGCTGACGCGGCCGTCGGCGGGTCGTTCGATCGACTCGCCGACGACCCCGTCGAACTCGCGATCATCGAGAGCGAGGAGGTCTTCGCCGGTCGGGTCTGGAGCATCCGGCGCGAGACCTTCGAGCTCGGCGGCGCGCCGATCGTTCGCGAGTTCATGGACCACACGGGCGCCGTCGGCGTGCTCGCGCTCGACGAGCACGACCGTGCGCTGCTCATCAAGCAGTACCGCCACCCGGTGCGCATGCGCGACTGGGAGATCCCGGCGGGCCTCCTCGACGTCGCGGGCGAAGACCCGCTCGCAGCCGCGCAGCGCGAGCTCGCCGAAGAGGCCGACCTCGAAGCATCCGAGTGGGCGGTGCTGGCCGACTTCGCGACCTCTCCCGGGGGCAGCGACGAGGTCATCCGCGTCTACCTCGCGCGCGGTCTGCGCGCGAGGCCCGAGGCGTTCGACCGCGAAGACGAAGAGGCCGAGCTCGAGACGCGGTGGGTGCCGCTCGACGAGTGCGTCGACGCGGTGCTCGAGCGGCGCGTGCACAACGGCCCTCTGGCGATCGCGGTGCTCGCCGCGCACGCGGTGCGCGGCCGCGGGTGGCGCGGCCTCGGCGAGGCGGATGCCCCGTGGCCGAGTCGCACCGCACCGGAACGGGGCGCGTCGGCACCGTGACGACCGCCGCGCGGGTCGACGGGTACCTGCGGCATCTCGCCGTGGAGCGCGGCCTGTCGCGCAACACGACGGCGTCGTACCGGCGCGACCTCGCGATCTACGCCGGTTGGCTCGCCGACCGCGGCCCGGGCGACCTCGACCGGGTCACCGAACGCGACCTGTCCGACTTCGTGCGCTTCCTCGGCGCCGAGCGCGATCCCGTGCTCGCGACCTCCTCCGTCGCACGAGTGCTGTCCGCCGTGCGCGGGCTGCACCGGTTCCTCGCCGAGGAGGGCGAGCTCGCCTCCGACGTGTCGCGCGAGCTGCGCCCCCCGAAGCTCCCGGCCCGGCTCCCCAAGGCGATCCCGGTCGAAGACGTGGAGGCGCTCATCGCCGCCGCAGGCGGTGACGAGCCGGCGCAACTGCGCGACGCCGCCCTGCTCGAACTCCTCTACGCGACCGGCGCCCGCGTGACCGAGGCGATCTCGCTCAACGTCGACGACCTCATCGACGACGAGGTCGTCCGCCTGTTCGGCAAGGGCGGCAAGCAGCGGGTCGTGCCGCTCGGCAGCTACGCCAGGCGGGCGATCGGCGCCTACCTGGTGCGCGCCCGGCCGGTCTTCTCGGCGCGCGGGCAGGCGACTCCGGCCCTGTTCCTCGGTGTGCGCGGCCGGCGGCTCTCGCGCCAGGCGGCGTGGGACGTCATCCGCGCAGCGGCAGAACGGGCGGGGATCGAGGCATCCGTCTCACCGCACACCCTTCGCCACTCGTTCGCGACCCACCTGCTCGAGGGCGGGGCCGACGTGCGGGTCGTGCAGGAGCTGCTCGGGCACTCGTCGGTCGCGACCACGCAGATCTACACGCTCGTCACAGCCGATACACTCCGGGAGATGTACACGGCAGCACACCCACGTGCTCGCTAGAATCGACCAAGCCCAGATCCGAACAGGGCCGACAGCGAGCGGCCCCGGCCCCAGGAGAGAAGACGACACGTGACGCAGCACAAGCACGACTCGGCGGACGGGATCGCTTCGCTGGAGCCGGAGCTGGGTCCGACGGGTCGTCCGCACCGCGAGTTCCCCGATCCGAAGCCGCTCACGTCGCACGGGCCCGCGCGCATCATCGCCCTGTGCAACCAGAAGGGCGGCGTGGGCAAGACCACGACGACGATCAACCTCGGCGCGACCCTCGCCGAGTACGGCCGCCGCGTGCTCGCGATCGACTTCGACCCGCAGGGCGCGCTGTCGGCCGGTCTCGGGGTGCAGACGCACGACGTGCCGACGATCTACGACCTGCTCCTCTCGCGCCAGCTCGAGCCGAAGGACGCGATCCAGCAGACGACCGTCGAGGGCCTCGACGTCATCCCGGCGAACATCGACCTCTCGGCGGCCGAGGTGCACCTCGTCACCGAGGTCGCCCGTGAGCAGATCCTCGCGGGCGTCCTGCGCCGCGTCGCACCCGACTACGACGTCATCCTCATCGACTGCCAGCCGTCGCTCGGGCTCCTGACCGTGAACGCGCTCACGGCGAGCCACGGCGTCGTCATCCCGCTCGAGTGCGAGTTCTTCGCGCTCCGCGGCGTCGCCCTGCTCATCGAGACGATCGACAAGGTGCGCGACCGCCTCAACCCGGCCATCGCGCTCGACGGCATCCTCGCGACGATGTACGACGCTCGCACGCTGCACTCGCGCGAGGTGCTCGAGCGGGTCGTCGACGCGTTCGGCGACAAGGTGCTCGAGACGGTGATCACACGCACGGTGAAGTTCCCCGACGCGACGGTCGCGGCGACGCCGATCACCGAGTTCGCTCCCGAGCACCAGGCCTCGAAGGCGTACCGGCAGCTCGCGAGGGAGCTGGTCTTCCGTGGCGCGGTCGCCTGAGCGGGCGCCCGCCGACGAGGCTGCATCAACCGACGGCGCCGCGGTGACGGATGCCTCGGCCGGGGGCGACGACGCCGGGTTCCGGGTCGCACTGACCAACTTCGAGGGGCCCTTCGACCTGCTGCTCTCGCTCATCGCGAAGCACGAGCTCGACATCACCGAGGTCTCGCTCTCGAAGGTGACCGACGAGTTCATCTCCTACCTGAAGGGCCTCGACTCCGAGGAGGAGCTCGACCGTGCGAGCGAGTTCCTCGTGGTGGCGGCGACGCTGCTCGACCTCAAGGTGGCGGGCCTGCTGCCGCAGGGCGAACTCGTCGACGCCGAGGACGTCGCGCTGCTCGAGGCGCGCGACCTGCTGTTCGCCCGCCTGCTGCAATACCGCGCCTTCAAGGAGGCGGCTCGCTGGTTCAGCGGTGAGCTCGACGCCGAGGCCCTGCGCCACGCTCGCACCGTGCGGCTCGAGGAGAAGTTCCGGCAGCGGGCGCCCGAGCTCGTGTGGACGCTCTCGGCCGATGACTTCGCCGCGCTCGCGACGCTCGCCCTCACCCCGCGCGAGATCCCGGTCGTCGGGCTCGACCACCTGCACGCGCCGCTCGTGTCGATCCGCGAGCAGGCCGCTCAGGTCGTCGCCGTGCTGCGCCGCGGCGAACCGGTGACCTTCCGACAGTTGATCGCCGGGGTCGCCCAGCGGGGCGTCGTCGTCGCGCGCTTCCTCGCCGTGCTCGAGCTGTACCGGCACGCGGCGATCGGCTTCGACCAGATCGAGCCGCTCGGCGAGCTGACCTTGCACTGGGCCGCCGAGCACTGGTCCGACGAGAACCTCGAGAGCCTGGGGGCCGACTATGACGAATGAGACCACGCACGCGGAGGAGGGCGTCGAGTCGGCGCCGCCCGCCGTGTCCGGCGACGGCCCGGATTCGCCGACGCCGTCGGCTCCTCACCCTGCCGACGACGGCCCCGAACTGTCGGTGGCGACCCCGCTCGATGTGCCCGGCCAGCCACGCCTCGACCTCGACCGCGCGATCGAGGCGATCCTGTTCATCGCCGACGAGCCGCAGAGCGTCGTCCACCTCGCGGCTGCGGTCGCCCGTCCGGTCGCCGAGGTGCGCGCCTCGATCGCACGACTGCGCGACGACTACGACGGCGGCGCCGCGTCGGGCGAGCCGCGCACGGACCTCGCCGCCGAGGAGGCGACGGCACGAGGCATCCGTCGCGCCTTCGAGCTCCGCGAGGTCGGCGGCGGCTGGCGGTTCTACGTGCGCGGCGAGTACGACGCCCTCGTCACCGACTTCGTGGTGACCCAGTCGTCGACGCGGCTCTCGCAGGCCGCGCTCGAGACGCTGTCGGTGATCGCCTACAAGCAGCCGATCTCACGCTCGCAGGTCGCGTCGATCCGGGCCGTCAACGTCGACTCGGTCGTGCGCACGCTGCTCGGCCGTGGGCTCGTCACCGAGGTCGACACCGACCCCGAGACCGGGGCGATCCTCTACGGCACGACCGAGTTGCTGCTCACCAACCTCGGCATCAACTCACTCGACGAGCTGCCGCCGATCTCGCCGCTGCTCGACGACGGACAGGGAGGATTCGACCTCGATGGCTGAATCGGATGTCGCAGGCGTGCGCCTGCAGAAGGTGCTCGCCGCCGCCGGCGTTGCGAGCCGGCGCGTCGTCGAGGAGTACATCCTCGCGGGACGCATCGAGGTGAACGGCCGCATCGTCACCGAGCTCGGCACGCGAATCGACCCCGAGAGCGACCTCGTCTCGGTCGACGGCGTCGCCGTGCAGCTCGACACCGCGAAGCGCTACTACATGCTCAACAAGCCGACGGGCGTCGTCTCGTCGATGCGCGACGAGCAGGGGCGCCCCGACCTCCGCCGGTTCACCGACGACCTCGAGGAGCGCGTCTACAACGTCGGCCGGCTCGACGCCGAGACGAGCGGCCTGCTCGTGCTCACGAACGACGGCGAGCTCGCGCACGTGCTCGCGCACCCGTCGTTCGGGGTCGAGAAGACCTACGTCGCGAAGGTGCGCGGCCGGCTCACCCCGCAGACGCTGCAGCGACTCAAGCAGGGCATCGAGCTGGACGACGGCCCGATCAAGGCCGATCGCGCGAAGATCCTGCAGACGCAGGGCGACGACAAGCACACGATCGTCGAGATCACCCTGCACTCGGGCAAGAACCGCATCGTGCGTCGCATGCTGAAGGCGGTCGGCCACCCGGTCGTCGACCTCGTGCGTCGCCAGTTCGGCCCCCTGCACCTCGGTACACTGAAGGCCGGTCAGCTGCGGGAGCTGACGAAGGACGAACGCGGCCGGCTGCTCACCATCGCCAGGGCCGCAGGTGGCGGCGCACCCGCCCGAGAGGGGCACTGACGTGGTCGAATCGCGGCTCACCGGCCCGGTGCGCGTCGTCGGTGCCGGCCTGCTCGGCACGAGCGTCGCACTGGGGCTGCGGGGCCGAGGCCTCGACGTGATCCTCGCCGACGCCTCGCCGACGCACGTGGCGATCGCGACCGATCTCGGCGCCGGGCGTCCCGCCCGGCCCGACGACGCGCCCCAGCTCATCGTGGTCGCGGTGCCGCCCGACGTGACGGCGCGCGTCGTCGCCGACGAGCTCGCGGCGTTCCCCGACGCGATCGTGACCGACGTCGCGAGCGTGAAGGCCGGGATCCTCGACGAACTCGTCGACCGCGGCGCCGACGTCTCGCGGTACATCGGCTCGCATCCGCTCGCCGGGCGCGAACGCGGCGGCCCGCTCGCCGCCCGAGCCGACCTCTTCGCGGGCCGGCCCTGGGTCGTCGCCGCGCACGACGCGATCAGCTACCAGCGCGCCGGGGCGATCGACGACCTGATCCTCGACCTCGGGGCGACCCTCGTCGAAATGACCCCGGACGAGCACGACCGCGGGGTCGCCCTCATCTCGCACGTGCCGCAGGTCGTGGCGAGCGTCATGGCCCGCCGGTTCATCGACGCGCCCAATGCGGCGCTCGGGCTCGCAGGGCAGGGCGTGCGCGACGTCACCCGCATCGCCGCGAGCGACCCCGACCTCTGGGTGCAGATCCTCGGCGCGAACTCGGCGCCCGTCCGCGACATCCTCGTCGCCTTCCGCGACGACCTCGACCGCTTCATCGACGCGCTCGGCGATCCGGCGGCACCCGGCGCCCGGCGCCGCGTCGCCGAGGAGTTGACCGGTGGCAACACCGGCGTCTCGCGCCTGCCGGGCAAGCACGGCACCGACAAGCGCTTCACGACCGTCGTCGTCATGGTCGACGACCGGCCGGGCCAGTTGGCGCGGCTGCTCGCCGAGATCGGCGAGATCGGCGTCAACCTCGAAGACCTGCGGCTCGAGCACTCGCCTGGACGACAGGTCGGCCTCGCAGAAATGCAGGTCGTGCCCGAGGCAGCCGACCGACTGACCCATGAGCTGGCCGAGCGCGGCTGGCGCATCGCCGGCTGAGCCGGCCCGAACCACCACCAAATGGAGGCATCCGTGGAGATCCCCGTCGTCGTCGCCGTCGATGGCCCCGCCGGCAGCGGCAAGTCGAGCGTGTCGAAAGCCGTCGCCAAGCGACTCGGGTACGGATTCCTCGACACCGGCGCGGCGTATCGCGCGTTCGCCTGGCACGTCGAGGCGTCGGGCGTGGACACCGACGACGCGGACTCCGTCGTCGCGTGCCTCGCGAGCTTCGACTACCGCATCGGCACCGACCCGGCCGGATACCGCGTGCACGTCGGAGCGACCGACGTGACCGAGGCGATCCGCGACCCGCAGATCTCGGCTGTCGTGAGCCGTGTCGCCCGCGTGCCGGAGGTGCGCACGCACCTCATCGAGCTGTTCCGGTCGATCATGACCGCCGAAGTGCGCCCCGGCATCGTCGTCGAGGGTCGCGACATCACGACCGTCGTCGCCCCCGACGCGCCGGTGCGCGTGCTGCTCACGGCCTCCGAGGAGGTGCGGATGGCCAGGCGCGCCGCCGAGCTCATCGGCAGCTCGGTCGATGCCGTCGGCGAGGCCATGCGCAAGCGCGACGCCGCCGACTCGAAGGTGGTCGAGTTCATGACCGCCGCCGAGGGCGTCACGACCGTCGACTCGACCGAACTCGACTTCGACAAGACCGTCGACGCGATGATCGCGGTCGTCGAGGCCCGCGCCTGACGAGGCCCGATCCGGTCGTTCCCGCGACCGCCCCGTCACGCGGGAGACCGCGGCGGCATCCCGAGTTCCCAGCCGGCATACGGCAGACTGGTAGCCGCGCGCATTCGCGCCCACGATCTTTCCAGGAGACAGCATGACCGACCAGCGCGACGAGAACCTGCGCGACGAGTACGGCGACGTCGCGGACGACGGCCTGGCCGAGCGGCTCGCCGACGTCGACGACGAGCTCGCCGAGCAGCGGGCGGCAGCCCTGCGCTCGGGCCTCAGCGACTACGAGCTCGACGACGACGACCTCGAGGTGCTCGAGCTCTCGGAGGAGGGCGAGGAGGGCATCCGATACCTGCCCGCCCTTCCGGTCATCGCGATCGTCGGTCGCCCGAACGTCGGCAAGTCGGCGCTCGTGAACCGCATCCTCGGTCGCCGCGAGGCCGTCGTCGAGGACACCCCCGGCGTCACCCGTGACCGCGTCTCGTACAAGGGCGAATACCTCGATCGTCGTTTCACGCTCGTCGACACCGGCGGCTGGGAGCCCGACGCGAGGGGCATCGACGCCTCGGTCGCAGCCCAGGCCGAGGTCGCGATCGACCTCTGCGACGTCGTGCTCTTCGTCGTCGACGCGACCGTCGGCGCCACTGCGACCGACGAGCACGTGGTGCGCCTGCTGCGCAAGACGAAGAAGCCCGTCTTCCTCGTCGCGAACAAGGTCGACGACGCCCGCCAGGAGCCCGAGGCCGCTGCGTTGTGGAACCTCGGACTCGGTGAGCCGTATCCGGTCTCCGCGTTGCACGGCCGCGGCGTGGCCGACATGCTCGAGCAGGTCTTCAAGGTGCTGCCGCAGGTCTCTGCGGTCGCGAAGGAGGAGTTCGGCGGCCCCCGCCGGGTCGCCATCGTCGGCCGGCCGAATGTCGGCAAGAGCTCGCTGCTCAACAAGGCCGCAGGCGAGGAGCGGGTGGTCGTCAACGACCTGGCCGGCACCACGCGCGATCCCGTCGACGAGCAGATCGAGCTCGGCGGCAAGATCTGGCGGTTCGTGGACACGGCGGGCATCCGCCGCAGGGTGCACCTGCAGCAGGGCGCCGACTTCTACGCGTCGCTGCGCACGCAGGCCGCCCTCGAGAAGGCCGAGGTCGCGGTCGTGCTGCTCGATGTGACGCAGCCGATCTCCGAGCAGGACGTGCGCATCATCGACCTCGTGCTCGAGTCGGGTCGTGCGCTCGTGCTCGCCTACAACAAGTGGGACCAGCTCGACGACGACCGCCGCCGTTACCTCGAGCGGGAGATCGAGCAGGACCTGCACCACGTGACGTGGGCGCCCCGGGTGAACATCTCGGCGCGCACCGGCCGTCATCTCGAGAAGCTCGTCCCCGCGCTCGAGACCGCGCTCGAGGGTTGGGACACCCGTGTCCCGACCGGCAAGTTCAACGCCTTCCTCACCGAGCTCACCCAGGAGCACCCGCATCCGGTGCGCGGCGGCAAGCAGCCGCGCATCCTGTTCGGCACCCAGGCGGGCAGCCGCCCGCCGACATTCGTGCTGTTCACGACGGGGTTCCTCGACCCGGGCTACCGCCGCTTCATCCAGCGGCGCCTGCGCGAGGTCTACGGCTTCGAGGGCACGCCGATCGTCGTGAACATGCGCGTGCGCGAACGCCGCCAGCGCTAGCGTCGGCGGCACGGGGAGCGGCCCATGGAGGTCACCGTCCGGGTGAAGCCCGGCAGTCGCAAGGGTCCGCTCGTCGAGGCGACCGACGACGACCCGGCGGCGTCGCTGACCGTCTTCGTGCGCGAGCGCGCCGTCGACGGTGCGGCGAACGCCGGCGTCGTCGCGGCGATCGCGTCGCACTTCGGCGTGCCGAAGCGCGACGTCGAGATCGTGCGCGGCGCGACCGCGCGCGTCAAGCGGGTGCGGGTCGACCTCTGGGCGCCCGATGCATGAGGATGCCGCCGGCCGGGCGCGCGCGGTCGTCATCGCAGCCCTCGCGGAGTATTCGGCCCGGCTCTCGGCGCTCGCTCCGGCGGTGTCCGCTGACGAACACGACGCGGTGCACCAGGCGAGAGTGCTCGTCCGCCGGATTCGCAGCGTGCTCGCCGCGTACCGGAGGCTGTTCGACCGCGCCGAGGTCGCTCGCGTTCGCGACGAACTCGCCGGGCTCGGCGATGAGCTCGGCCGCGTGCGGGATCTCGAGGTGCGGGTCGCCCAGGCGGAGGCGCGCCTCGATGCCCGGGTGCCCGCCGCGATGCGGAGGCGACTCGTCGACGACGTCCGAGCCCGGCACCGACGTGCGCATGCGCGACTCGTCGCGGGGCTCAGCTCCGGCGGTCCGATGGCGGCGCCGATCGATGGGTTCCTCGCCGCCCAGGCGCCGGCGCGGCGCGGCGAGCCCGAGACCCGGGCGGCGGTCGAGGTGGGGCTGGCCGGGCCGCTCGTGGCGGAGGCAGCGCGCGTGAGACGGGCATGGGCACGGGCAGGAAGCGACCTCGCATCGCTGCATCGCCTTCGCCGAGCCGCGCGACGACTGCGTTACGCCGTGGACGCCGTGACCGACGGGCCGGTGCCGGTGTTCGGCGATGAGGCGCGGGCCGTTTCGGTCGCGGCGGAGGCGGTGCAGGACCTGCTGGGTGCGCATCGGGATGCATGCCTGTTCGCCGACGATCTCGCCGCCATCGGCGGCGACGGCGACGGTGGCGGTGGTGGCGGTGGCCAGGCGTCGATCGCCGCGTACCGCGAGCTCGCGGCGGCTGTGCAGGCCGAGGCTGCCGCTCGGTTGCGCGGGCTGCCCGCCGCGATCGACGAGCTGCACGTGCGCGCGCGGGTGTTCGAGCGCGTCGGTGACTGACGCGTGGGCTCGATCAGAGCTCGCGGATGATCGCCGCCCGTTGGGCCTCGTACTCGCCCGGGGATACGACACCGCGATTCCGCAGGTCGTCGAGCTCTCGGAGGCGCGCTTCGACCGACCGTGGGAGCGCGGCGGCGCGGTCGTCGACTGCGCCCTGGCGTCGGGTGACGAGCACGATGGGGACGACGATCGCGGCGACGACCAGCGCGAACACGAGCAGCACCCCGAAGATGACGAGGACGTGCCAACCACCCATTCCGTAGAACATGAGGTCATCGTAGCGCCGCCCGCACGCGCGATGCCGGCAGGTTCGCCCCGCCTTCCCCGCCTCAGTCGAGCTGGAGTTGCATGATCGCGCGGTCGGGCCGCGGACGCGCCACCTCGTTGAAACCGGCGTCGACGAACATCGAGACGGTGCCGTGGTAGAGGTCGGCGGCAGGGGTCTTCGCCCGCTCGGCCGGATCGACGGCGTACCCTTCGAGCACGCGGGCGCCGTTCGCGCGCGCGTAGTCGACGGCGGCGACGGCGAGCGCACGACCGACGCCCCGCATGCGGTACTCACGGGGGACGACGAAGCACGACACTGCCCAGACGCTCTCGTCGTCGAAATCGGGCTCGGGGGTCGCACCGGCGATGATGCGACTGCGCTGCAAGCGGGGGAGCCTCGGCCGCGGCTCGACGGCGCACCAGCCGACCGGGGTCTCGTCGTCGTAGGCGAGGAGGCCCGGACCGGTGCCGGACGCCTCGAGCTGATGATGCAGGAGGTCTCTCATGTCGTCGGGGGACGCGGTGCGCCAGTCGGCGGGCGGGAGCTTGAACCACTGGCACCAGCACCGGGCGGGGTCGCCCTTCGTGCCGAACACGGCCTCGACATCGGCGAACGGGACATCGCCCGCCGGCACGACGCGTAGCGGATTCGGCTCGAGCTCACCGCTCAGATCGCTCATCATGGAGCCCACGCTAGCGGTCACCACCGACATCGCCACGGCGAATCGTGAATGTAGGTAACAATGCAGTAGACTCACGATATGACGCCCGAGATCACCGTGCTCGATCGCCTCCTGGAGGTGAGCGAACTCTTCCAGAAGGACATGGCGCGCGCGTTCGCGGGCACCCCGCTCACGCCCTCGCGCGTGCGGGTGCTCTGGGATCTCGCGGCGAACGGCCCCTCGACCCAGCACGCGCTCGCGGCCCGGCTCGAGGTGAGCCCCCGCAACGTCACGGGCCTCGTCGATGCGCTCGAGGCGGGCGGATACGTCCTGCGTTCGCCCCATCCGCATGATCGCCGGGCGATCGTCGTCTCGCTCGAGCCATCCGCAGCGACACTGATGGCGAACATGCAGCAGGAGCATGCCGACCTCACGGCCGATCTGCTCGGCGCGGTCGCGCCGGGCGACCGGGCGGCGCTCGAGCGCGGCATCACCGCCATCGCCGAGCGCCTCCGCGACCTCGTCGCGGAGGCGGCCGACGGCCCGGCGGGTGCGTCGTGAGCACCGCGGTGGGCACCGACCGCGCGGCCTCCGGCCTGCGCGGCGCCTGGGAGGTCGTGAAGCGGGCGCTTCGAATGGAACTCGCCATCTACGCGAGCATCGGGCGATTCATCGCCCGGCGCCCCGCGATCGAGCGCGGCGGCGCGGGGTTCGGCTACCACCGGCCGGTGCTGACGGTGCTCATCATCTTCATCGTGCTGTCGGCGGTGGAGATCCCGATCTTCGATCTCGTCGTGCATCGCTGGCCGGCCGTGCGCATTCCCCTCCTCGTGCTCGGCATCTGGGGGCTCACGTGGATGTTCGGGCTCCTCTGCGCCTACCTCGTCCGGCCGCACACGGTCGGCCCGGCCGGCATCCGGGTGCGTGCCGGGCTCGAGACCGACGTGCTGCTGCGATGGGACGACATCGCCTCGGTGGCGCGTCGACTGCGCGTCGACGAGCCCAAGTCCCCGAAGATCGTCGAGACGGGCGACGGTGCGGATGCCGCGCGGATGCTGCTGCTGCGCGTCAACAACGAGACCGTCATCGAGATCGAGCTCGAGCGGCCCACCCCGGTGCTGCTGCCCGGGCACGGTGCCGCCGGGGGAGCGCAGCTCGTCGACGCGGTGCGCATCTGGGTCGACGATCCGACGGCGTTCATGGACGAGTTGCGCACGTACCTCTAGAGCTCGGCGACCGGGAACCGCCCGGCCTCGATCGCCGCGCAGAAGGCCTCGTAGTCGGCGCGCGACTGCTCGGCGTACGCGAGCGACCACTCGGCGATCGCCTCGTCGAACCGTTTGCTCCGGCCCGTGTATCCGGCGATGAACCCGGCTCGCGGGCTCTGGGAGTGCGCACGGGCGAGCTTCGTCGCGCAGGCCTCGACGTAGTCGAAGAACGCCGGTCGATCGAGGTCGGCGAGGTCGAACGAGGCGTTCAGATCGCGGAACTGGCGCACGTAGTATCCCCGGCCCTCGACGGTGATGTGCCCGAGGAACAGGTCGGAGGTGGACTGCAGGATCCGCTGCAGCGTGACCACCCGTGCGCCGCCCGTGAGTTCGTCGATCCGGGCCGACGGCGGCCGGTCTTCGCGATCGCGCAGTCCGCCGAACTCGTCGAGCACCGACCGGCCCGCCTCCTTGACCTGCAGGATGACGACGTCGCCGTGCGATCCGGCGAAGACGACGATGAAGCACCGGGTGCCGACGCTGCCCACGCCGACGACTCGGCGAGCGACATCCGTCGCCGTGTACTGGGACATGAGCATCGCGACGTCGGGCGGAACGGTGCGCAGGTAGTCCTCGACGATGCCGCCCAGGCGCGCCTCGATCTCGGCGGGCACGTGGGTCAGCGTGGGCGGCTGCTCGCGGATGAACGGCGCCCCCGAGGCATCCCGATCCATGATCTTGGCCGCGACCCGCTCGGACGTGCGCTTGGACGCGTCCTTCACGACGCGCCGGATCGCGAGGCGCGAACTGGCGTGCCTGCCGCCGGCGGGGTTGCCGAGGTCGCGGAGGTAGAACCGCTCGACGGGGGAGAGGTCGGTCATGCGGTGGATGCTTCGCCGGTAGGCCGCGACCGCGTGAGCCGCCGCCTCGCGGCCGGTGTCGTCGTCGAACCCGTTCGACCGGGCGCCGATCACGACGCTCGTGGCCAGGCGCTTGAGGTCCCACTCCCACGGGGCGAGCGATGCCTCGTCGAAGTCGTTCAGGTCGAACACGAGGCTGCGGTCGGGCGCGGCGAAGACGCCGAAGTTGCTGATGTGCGCATCGCCGCAGGCGACGACGAAGAAGCCCGTGTCGATCGAGCTCGCCAGGTCGGCCGCCTGCAGCGCGGCCGTGCCGCGGAAGAACGCGAATGGGCTCTCGGCCATGCGCGCCATGCGGAGCGGCACGAGCGCCTGCAGCCGGTCGGCGTTCTGGCGCTCGATGATGCCGAGCGGGTCGCGATGCTCGGGCGGTTCGTAGCGCGCGTGCCTCGAGCGCTTCGCATGCTGCCGCGCCTCGCGCCCTGCCTCGCGGTAGGAGTCGCGCGCAGCGACCGTGCCGTGCTCGTAGCGGAGTCGCCCCACGGGGTCGGTCGTCGACATGGCTCGATCGTGCCACAGGCGTGCGTCGGGGGATAGGCCGCGAGCGGGGGTGCAGGTGTCGACGTGCGCGCGTGCACGAGCACCCCTCCGGATACCGCTATGATGGTCAAGTTGCCTCGGCGAGATGCCGGAGCATCGGGCTGTGGCGCAGCTTGGTAGCGCACTTGACTGGGGGTCAAGGGGTCGCAGGTTCAAATCCTGTCAGCCCGACGCAAATGCCCCGGTGAGAATGAATTCTCACCGGGGCTTCGTCGTCTCCGGCGACCGCTGTGAGGCGTCGACCTGCACGGCGCTGCCTCGAGATCCGCGTGACGACGGCTGGTCGACCGCTGACATGAGGATGCCTCGGCGGGATCGACATCCCACCGAGGCATCCGCTCGTCTCGCGCCGCTCAGAAGCGGCGGTCGCGCCGATCTTCGCGGCGGTCCTGTCGTCGGTCCTGTCGCCGGTCGATGCCGTTCGAGACGACCTTCGCCGTGCCGACCACCGCCGCGGTGCGCGCGACGGGGCGACCGATCATGCCGACGCGTCCGACGCGTCCGATTCCGATGGGCATCTTCTACTCTCCTTCTTTCGCCATCGAGGCGATCAGCGCCTGCGTGGGGATGCGGCCCGACGCGATGAGCTGGCCGCCAGTCTTGCGCAGGGCCACCGCGAACGGGGCGGCCCACGTGTTCTCCCAGACGAGCACGGCCGCGGCGCTGCCGGGCTCCATCGCCGCCGAGATGTCGATGAGGTCGGCCTCGGCGAGCACGTCGGCGAGCGACGCCTCGATGACGCCGAGCGGGCCGAGGTCCTCGAAGTCCTCGAATTCGTCGACGTCGATCGATCCGTCCTCGCGCTTGTGCACGACGACGAGGTCGAGCACCCGGATCGTCTCGGACGCGACGAGCGCTGCGAGCTCGGCGGCGGCCTCGCCCGTCAATCGGGTCGCCCCCGCCGGGAACTCGACGACGATGTAGTCGATCGGCCCCAGTTCTTCCTCGGTGAGGTCGAGGTCCTCAGTGGTCTGTTCCGACACGTGCCGGCTCCCTTCGTCGGTCGCACCGCCTCGTTGAGGGGTGCGAGTCCATCAAAGGGCGCGCGCTCGCCGCGCGGCATCACGTGAACTGCGTGAATCGCGCGCGCAGGTCTCGGCGGTCTCGGCGGTGTGCGCCGATGTCGGCTCGGGTGCGCGGCGGATGCATCGGGAGCAGGTGGCGTCGGTGCGATACTCGCCGAGGGCCGCAGCCCCGGGCGTCGCCGGCATGCGAATGGCGGGACCCCGTCCCGCCACGTCCAGTCTATCCGGGGGAGGGGGGCTTGCGGCAAGGGCCCCCGTCGGGGTCATGATGGACGCTTTCCGCCGATCTGGAGCGCGCATTTGACCCTCTCGTCCACCGACGTCTTCGCCCTGCCCGACCGCCTCGCCGCCAAGGCGGCGCCCGAATCGATCGCCGTCGACGTGCGGCACTTCGCGCGCATCGCCGAGCGCCTCGACGCGCAGGTCGCAGAGGCCGAGTCCCGGCTCGCCGAACTGCGCGCCGCACCCGCCCGGGGCGGGCAGGCCGGACTCGATCGGGACCTCGAGATCCACCGCCTGAGCGGCCGGCTGCGACTGCTGCGGCGCTTCGGTCTCGACCTGTGCCTCGGCCGAATGGTCGGAACAGACGGCCGCGAGCCCGTCTACGTCGGACGAGCGGGGCTGAGCGCCGACGACGGCGAACCGCTGCTCATCGACTGGCGGGCCCCCGCCGCCGAACCGTTCTTCGGGGCGACGCACGGCGACCCGATGGGGCTCTCGAGCCGACGGCGATACCGCTGGACCCGAGGCCGCATCACCGACTACTGGGACGAGGTGTTCACGCCCGGCGAGCACGCGGGCGGGCTCGCGCCCGACGACCAGTCCGCGTTCATCGCGAGCCTCGGAGCGAGCCGTTCGCCCCGCATGCGCGACGTCCTCGGCACCATCCAGGCCGACCAGGACGCGATCATCCGCGCGGGGTCGCGCGGTGCGCTCGTCGTCGACGGGGGGCCCGGGACCGGCAAGACCGTCGTCGCGCTGCACCGTGCCGCCTACCTGCTCTACTCCGACCCGCGGCTCGACGCCCGGCGCGGCGGGGTGCTGTTCGTCGGCCCGAGTCACGCATACATGTCGTACGTCGACGATGTGCTGCCGAGCCTCGGCGAGGAGGGCGTGCAGATGGCGACGCTGCGGGACCTCGTCGACGAGGGCGCGGGCGCGGTACCCGAGCGCGACCCCGAGACGGCGCGCCTGAAGGCGACGGCTGAACTCGTCGGTGCGATCGAGTCGGCCGTCAGGGCCTACGAGCGACCGCCCGCCGACGAGCTCGTCGTCGAGACCCCGTGGGCGGAACCGATCCTGACCGCCGCCGACTGGTCGGAGGCGTTCCACGCTCCCGAGGCCGGCACGCCGCACAACGACGGCCGGACCGAGGTGTGGGAGGCGCTCGTCGAGATCCTCGTCGACCAGGTCGGCGACGACGAGGTGCCGGCGGCCCTCGTCCGGCGGGCGGTCGAGCAGGACGAGGAGCTCGTGCGCGTGTTCAACCGCGCCTGGCCGCTGCTCGACCCGGCCGGCGTCGTCGCCGACCTCTGGGCGGTGCCCGCCTATCTCGAGCGCTGCGCACCGTGGCTCACGCCGACGCAGGTGGCGCGCCTGCAGCGTGACGAGCCCCGGGCATGGACCGCGGCCGACCTGCCGCTGCTCGATGCTGCCCGCCGTCGCATCGGCGATCCCGAGGCGACCCGTCGCCGGAGAAGGCAGCGGCTCGCGGCGGCCGCCGAGCTCGAGCAGCGCGAACGGGTGCGCGACGAGCTCATCGCGGCCGACGACTCCGAGATGCTGATCATGTCGATGCTGCGCGGCCAGGACGTCGCGAACACGCTCGCCGACGATGTCGACAGCCGGCCGCGCACCGATCCCGAACTGCTCGCGGGGCCGTTCGCGCACATCGTCGTCGACGAGGCGCAGGAGCTCACCGACGCCGAGTGGCAGATGGTGCTCGCCCGTTGTCCGTCGCGCAGCCTCACGATCGTGGGTGACAGGGCGCAGGCCCGGCACGGGTTCACCGAGACCTGGAGCGATCGGCTCGCCCGCCTCGGTCTCACGAACACGCGGCTCGCCTCGCTCGGCATCAACTACCGCACGCCGGAGGAGGTGATGGCGGTCGCGGAGCCGGTCATCCGAGCCGCATTGCCGGATGCGAACGTGCCGACGTCGATCCGGCGCAGCGGCGTGCCGGTCTCGTACGGCTCGATCGGCGAACTCGGCGCGGTGCTCGAACGCGGGCTCGCCGGGCAGCCCGAGGGCACGGCGTGCGTGATCGGGGCGCCCGATTTCGTCGGAACTTCGCGTGTGCGCTCACTCACGCCCGAGCTTTCGAAGGGACTCGAGTTCGACCTCGTCGTCCTCGTCGACCCCGATCGCTTCGGCGACGGTGACGGCGTCGAGGGCGCGGTCGACCGCTACGTCGCGATGACGAGGACGACCAGGCAGCTCGTCGTCCTCACGAGCGGCTGACCGTCAACCGCGTTCGGCGAGGGCCGCACGGATCCGTTCGAACGTCCCGGGATCGCGGGTGACGAGCCGCGCCTCGTCGACGCGGGTCTCCGCCGCCTCGATCGTCTCGACCGCGACCGCGATCGCATCGTCGAGCGGCCAGCCGTAGACGCCGGCGCTGACCAGCGGGAACGCGATCGAGCGGACGCCGAGCTCGTCGGCGACGGAGAGCGAGCGCCGGTAGCACGACTCGAGGAGCGAACGATCGCGCTCGCCGGAGCGGTGGTCGGGGCCGACGGTGTGCACGACCCAGGTCGCCGGGAGCACCCCGGCGGTCGTCCACCCCGCGTCGCCGGTCGCAAGGCCGTACGGGAAACGTGCGATGCAGTCGTCGAGGATCGCCGGGCCGCCGGCGCGGTGGATCGCGCCGTCGACGCCGCCGCCACCGCGCATCGCGTTGTTCGCCGCGTTGACGATCGCGTCGACGTGCTGTTCCGTGATGTCGCCGAGTACGGCGATGACGACGGCCATGCACCCAGTCTGCACCGGGCGGCCCGTTCGTGCGAGGCCGCCCGGTGCGGGATCAGGCCGGGACGGCGGCCGGGTTCTGCGCCCACAGGTCGGGGCCGAACACCTCGTACTGGATCTGCTCGCTCGGGATGCCGCGGGCCATGAGCGTCTCGCGCATCGCGCGCATGAACGGAAGCGGCCCGCACATGAACACGGTCGACCCGTCGGGCAGCTCGACGTCGCCGAGGTCCATCAGGCCCGGCAGGGCCGGGTGCAGCGTCGGGGCGTCGGCGGCGTCGCGCTCGTACCAGTTCTGAGCGCGGGCGTCGTCCATGGCGAGCACCTGTCGGCGGAGGGACGGATACAGCGCATGCGTGTCGTGCGCGCGATCGGCGTGGAACAGGCGCACCGTGCGGTGCGGCTGCGTGCGCGACAGGTCCTCGAGGATCGCCGCGATCGGCGTGATGCCGATGCCCGCCGAGACGAGCACGAGCGGGGCGTCCGAGTCGTCGAGCACCACATCGCCCGCCGGCTGCGAGACATCGAGGATCGTGCCGGGTCGTGCGTGCTCGTGCAGCCAGCCCGAGACCTGTCCGTCGGGCGCGCCGTCGACCCCGAGCACGCGCTTGATGGTGACCCGCAGCGAGTCCCCGCGAGGGCCGGACGAGATCGTGTACTGCCGCGGCTGTCGCGAGCCGTCGGGCAGGTCGACGGCGATCGCGACGTACTGCCCGGTGCGATGACCGGGCACGACGCCCTCGACGGGTGCCAGTACGAGCGAGAAGACCCCGTCGGACTCCTCGAAGCGCTCGACCACTCGGTAGCTCCGCCACGGGTGTTCGGGGTCGGTTCCCCCGAGCGCGTACAGCTTCGCCTCCTCCGCGATCAGTGAGCAGCCGAACAGCCAGTACACCTCGTCCCATGCCGCGCGCACATCGGGGGTGACCGCGTCGCCGAGCACGGCACCGACCGCATCGAGCAGGTGCTTGCCCACGATCGTGTACTGACGGGCCGTGATGCCCAGCGAGACGTGCTTGTGCGCGATGCGCCGCATCACCGGGGTGAAATCGGGAGCGTCGGGATCGATGAGCTGAACGGCGAACGCGACGACCGAGGCGGCGAGCGCCTTGGGCTGCTCGCCGATCGCCTGGTTCGCGCGATTGAAGACGCGCAGGAGTTCGGGGTGCGCGGCGAACATGGCCGGGTAGAACACCCTGGTGATCTCCTCGGCGTGCTCGGCGACCACGCCGGCGGTCGCGCGGACGATGGCTTCGGACTCGGCAGAGAGCTGCATGACGTACCTTCCAGATTCGACAGAACGCGTCCCTCCGAGTCTCGAACCGTGCCGCGGCGTGCGCTCGCCGTTCCACCGGTTTAATTCGACAGGACGTAGAATTGCTGGGTGCCACGTCGAGTCGGAGACTTCCGCGGTCTCACGCAGCCGAGCCGCATCCGCCTGCTCCGAGCCATCCAGCGCGAACCCGGCCGCCGTGCGAGCGAACTCGCCGAGGAGAGCGGGATCGCGACGAACACGGTGCGCGATCACCTGCAGGTCCTCGAGCGCGAGGGCCTCATCCGCGGCGTGGCCGTGCCGACGCAGTCGCGCGGGCGACCGCCGATCGGCTTCCATCCGGTGCAGGATGCCGCGACGAGCGCGGTCGCGGGGGAGCGCATCGCGGGGGCGCGGCGGCGAGGTGCCCTCCTGCGCGCCACGACGGGCGTGATCGACGGCGACCTCGACGAGGACGCCCGCATGCAACTCGACGTGCTCTACGAGCACCTCGACGACGCGGGGCTCGAGCCCGCGGTCGACGAGGCCGAGCTCTCCTTCGAACTCGCGCCGTGCCGCTACCACGATCTCATCGACGACGACATGGCGCTCGTCTGCTCGGTGCACGCTCGCCTCGTCGGCGACGTGCTCCGCCAGACCGGTGGTCCGCTCGCCCTCAAGGGTCTCCAGCCGTTCGTCACCGATCATCGCTGCAAGGTCGCGCTTGCGCGCCGCGAGGCGGACTGACACCGCCGACCCTGCGCGAGTCCTCGTCGTGTCGAGACCGGAGCGGCCGGAGTCCCCACCGCGGCGGTGTGGAATCGTGGGGGCATGCCGACGACGACCCTGTACCTGATCCGCCACGCCGAGGCCGCCGTCGATGACGAGCGTGCGGATCCGGGCCTGTCGCCCCGCGGCGAGCTTCAGGCCGCCGCACTCGCCCGTCGACTCTCGGCGATGCGAGTCGATGTCCACGACGACGTCCTGCTCCACAGCTCGCGCCGTCGTGCCGCCGCCACGGCCGCGATCGTCGCGACGGCGCACGCCGGCTGGGCGAGCCGAGCGAGCGACGACGTCGAGGATCGCACCGCCGTTCCCGAGGACCTCTCGGCGGTGCCCGAGCGGTACCACCGTCTCCTGCGCGACGTGCCCGCCGACGAGCACGACCCCGACGGGCGTCGTCTCGACGCCGCCGTCCGGTCATTGAGCGCGATCGGCGACCAGGATCGCACCGTGGTCGCGATCACCCACGCCTTCGTCGTGGGCTGGTTCGTGCGGTCCGTGCTCGATGCCCCGGCCTGGCGATGGATCAGCCTCCCCGTCTCGAACGCCTCGCTGACCGTGCTGCAGTGGCAGTCCGACCGCGAGCCTCGCGTGCTCTCCTTCAACGACACGGGGCACCTCGCCTGACGCGCGGGACGATGATCGGGAGGCGATACCGACGGCGCATCCCACGAGGCATCCAGCGTTCGCCCGACCGGGCCGCGTACCCTTGAGAGGTGACGAACTCGACCGACCAGACCGCCGCCGCTGCGGTGCGCCCCACGAAACCTCGCCAGGTGCGCCCGGCCACCGAAGGCTGGGAGCAGAAGAAGGGCCCCGACGGGCGGCCGATGCTGCAGTTCGCCTCGCCCAAGCGCGGCAAGCCGCCCGTGCACCTCGCCGACATCGCGCCGGCCGACCGCAAGGCGCACGTCGCCGAGCTCGGCTTCCCGGGCTATCGCGCCGCGCAGCTCGCCACGCACTACTTCGTGCACCACACGAACGACCCGGCCGAGATGAGCGACCTGCCCGCGGCCTCGCGCGACGAGCTCGTCACGACGGTGCTGCCGAAGCTCCTCACCGAGGTCCGCCGGTTCACGACCGACAACGGCGACACGATCAAGTTCCTGTGGAAGCTGCACGACGGCGCCCTCGTGGAGTCCGTGCTCATGCGCTACCCGGGCCGAATCACGCTGTGCGTCTCGAGCCAGGCCGGTTGCGGCATGAACTGCCCGTTCTGCGCGACCGGGCAGGCTGGCCTGACGCGCAACATGTCGGCGGCCGAGATCGTCGAGCAGGTCGTGCTGGCGAACGCCGCCCTCGCACGCGGAGAGCTCGGCGGTCGCAAGAAGGGCGACCACACGCCCGATCGCGTCTCGAACATCGTGTTCATGGGCATGGGGGAGCCGCTCGCGAACTACGCCCGGCTCATGTCGGCGGTGCGCACGATGCTCGCGCCCGCGCCCGAGGGGCTCGGCATGTCGGCACGAGGCGTGACGGTCTCGACCGTCGGTCTCGTGCCGGCCATCAGGAAGCTCGCCGACGAAGACCTCCCCGTGACGTTCGCGCTCAGCCTGCACGCCCCCGACGACCAGTTGCGCGACGAGCTCATCCCCGTGAACTCGCGCTGGAAGGTCGACGAGGCGCTCGACGCCGCCCGTGCCTACTTCGACAAGACCGGTCGTCGCGTCTCGATCGAGTACGCCCTCATCAAGGACATGAACGACCACGGCTGGCGCGCCGATCTGCTCGCGGAGAAGCTCAACGAGCGCGGTCGCGGCTGGGTGCACGTCAACCCGATTCCGCTGAACCCGACGCCGGGCTCCATCTGGACGGCCTCCGACACGGACGTGCAGCAGGAGTTCGTGCGCCGGCTCGAGGCGGCCGGCATCCCGACGACCATCCGCGACACCCGCGGCAAGGAGATCGACGGCGCCTGCGGGCAGCTCGCGGCGGCCGACGCCTAGGCGGCGTGGTTCCGGCGGTGCGGATGCCGCGGACGATCCGGCTGGGTCGGCGGACAGCCGAGGCATCCGACGTAGTATTTCAACTTTAGATGACCTAAAGTTGAAATACTGATCGATCGTCGACGGATGGAGGGCGCCATGAGCCGATTCGTCGAACGCACCTGGCACCCGAGCGACGCCGGGCACCTCAGCCGGCGGGACCGCGAGCCGGGCCGATTCCTCGCCTACGTGCCCGACGAGCTCGGTGAGGGCCTGCCCGAGCCGGGCGGCGCCGCCCGCCGGGCCGCCGAAGACGCGCTCGCCGTGCTCGCGCGCGCCGACGAACGGATCGGCGCGCGGGGCAGGTACCTCAACCACCTGCTCATCCGTTCCGAGAGCATCTCGTCGTCGTGGATCGAGGGCAACCGCATCACGCCGAAGCGGCTCGCGATCGCCGAGCTGCTCGAGGCAGGGCCGAAGGTCGCGCTCGACGTCGTGGCGAACGTGCGCGCGACCGAGCGCGCGATCGACGAGCTCGCCGATCGCGAGCGGGCCGTCACCGCCGCCGACCTCGAACGGCTGCAGCACCTGATCGAGCCGACGCTCGCGCCCGGCCTTCGCACCGAGCAGAACTGGGTGGGCGGCACAGGGTGGAGCCCGCTCCGCGCCGACTTCGTGCCGCCGCCCGAGTCCGAGGTGCCCCGCCTCGTCGACGATCTCGCCCGGTTCGTCACGGCGACCGACGGGAACCCGGTCGTGCGTGCGGCGATCGCCCACGCGCAGTTCGAGACGATCCACCCGTTCATCGACGGCAACGGCCGCACCGGTCGCGCCATCATCCACACGGTGCTGCGGCGGGCCGACGCGGTGCGCAACGTGCTCGTGCCGATCAGCACCGTGTTCGCCGGCGACACGAACGCCTATCTCGCGGGGCTCACCGCCTTCCGCGCCGACCCGCCCGCGCTCGACGACTGGATCATCGGCTTCGCGCACGCGGCCGAGCTCGCCGCCGGCAACGCCGTCCGCCTCGCCGACGAGCTCGACCGCCTCGACGAGGAACTGACCCGGCAGCTCGTCGAGAGCCGCCGAGCGCGCGGCGCCTCGCCGGCCGTCCCGCGCAGCGACGCGGTCGTGCTGAAGGTGCTCGGCGATCTCGCCGCCGAGCCGGTGCAGACGATCGACCACGTCGCGACCCGTCACGGCGTCTCGAAGGCCGCCGCCCAGCGCGCCCTGGCGGAACTCGCCGATGCCGGGGTGCTCGGACGCAACAAGGACCAGAAGGGCCGCCTCATCTGCTGGACGGCAGACCGCCACCTCGCGCTCGTCTCGCTCACCGAGCGCAGCAACCGGGTCGGCGGCGGCGACACCCGCGACCGCGCGCCGCGGCTCGGGCCGCCACGGCCGGCCTGAGCCGCGGTCGGCCGCGACGGTCACCGAGGTCGGGCGTCAGCGGCCCTGCAGTGCGGCGATCAGGGTGCCGATCGCGACGAGCACGATGATGCCGACGAGCCCCCACCGGCGCAGCTGCACGGCGAGCAGCGCCGCCGAGAGGCGCCGGCGTCGCCGGCGCCTCGGCGGACGCGGTGCGGGCGTGCTCAGGCGGCACCCGGCACGATCAGGCCGCTCGTCGCCGAGCGTGCGCGGTCGAAGCGGGCCGCGACGTCGGCCCAGTTCACGATCTCCCAGAAGGCCTTCACGTAGTCGGCGCGGACGTTCTCGTAGTCGAGGTAATAGGCGTGCTCCCACACGTCGAGCTGCAGCAGCGGGGTGACGCCGAGCGGGGCGTTGCCCTGCTGGTCGAAGAGCTGGAACACGACGGGGCGCGCGCCGACCGAGTCCCAGGCGAGCACCGACCAGCCCGAGCCCTGCACGCCGAGCGCCGTCGCCGTGAAGTGCGCGCGGAACGCGTCGAACGAGCCGAACGCGTCGTCGATCGCCGCCGACAGTTCGCCCTCGGGGGAGCCGCCGCCGTCGGGCGACATGTTCTGCCAGAACACGCTGTGGTTGATGTGGCCGCCGAGGTTGAACGCGAGGTCCTTCTCGAGCTTGTTGACGTTCGCGAGCTCCCCCTTCGCGCGCGCCTCCGCGAGCTGCTCGAGGGCGGTGTTGGCGCCCGTCACGTAGGCCTGGTGGTGCTTCGAGTGGTGCAGCTCCATGATCGTCGCCGAGATGTGGGGCGCGAGGGCCGCGTAGTCGTACGGCAGGTCGGGCAGGGTGTACGTCGACATTGCGTGTCTCCTTCTTCGGTGTCGCCGCCTGCGGTCGCCGGCGGCCTGGTTCAGAGTTCGGATGCCTCGTGGTCGAGGCGGTGGAACCGTCGATCGTGGTACACGAGCGGGGGAGCGTCGGAGCCCCCGTGCACCTCGAGCACCTCGGCGAGCACCAGGGTCGAGCTTCCCACGGGCACGAGCTGCAGCGCTCGGCAGCGCAGCGCCGCTCGCGCCTCGGGCAGGACGGGCTCGCCGGTCGGGAGCCGGCTCCAACCCTGCTCCGGCGTGAATCGGGGCGCCCCCGATCTGGCGAAGGCCCGCGCGAGGTCGACCTGGTGGTCGGCGAGCAGGTGCACGACGAAGGAGTCGGCGCCGAGCAGTGCTCCCGCCGAACCGGTCGCCCGGGTCACCGAGAACGACAGCACGGGCGGATCGGCGGCCACGGAGGCGACGCTCGACGCGGTGAGTCCGACCGGGCCGGTCGCGGTCGCCGCCGAGACGAGCGCGACGCCGGCGGGGTGCACGCGGAACGCCGCCTTGAAGGCCTCGGCAGTGACCTCGGAGGGCGTCGGTTCGTCGGTGAGGGCGGTGTGGCGCGCCGCGTTCACTCGTGGCCGCCCTGCGGCGCCAGCGCGGCGACGACCGGGTGGTCGTACGGCAGGACGCCGGTCTTGGCGGCGCCGCCCGGCGATCCGAGCGCGGAGGCGCCGTCGGGGGCGATCTCGAAGAACTCGACGTTGGCCTTGTAGTAGTCGGACCACTCGTCGGGCAGGTCGTCTTCGTAGTAGATCGCCTCGACCGGGCAGACGGGCTCGCAGGCGCCGCAGTCGACGCACTCGTCGGGGTGGATGTAGAGGGATCGTTCGCCCTCGTAGATGCAGTCGACGGGGCACTCGTCGATGCACGCCTTGTCCTTGACGTCGACGCAGGGAAGGGCGATCACGTAGGTCACGCGATCACCCCGCAGATGGAACGCATGGGTCAAGCCTAAAACTTCAAGTACCCTTGAAGTCCAATCGGAGGAGAATCCCATGGCGAAGCACGCGCCCGATGAGCTGCTCACCGTCGGGGAGATGAGCCGCCGAACGGGCGTCGCCCCGTCGGCGCTGCGGTTCTACGAGGAGCTCGGCCTCATCGCATCGCACCGTACCGGCGGCAACCAGCGCAGGTATGCCCGGCACATGCTGCGCCGAGTCTCGCTCATCGTCGTCGCCAAGCGCCTCGGGATCCCGCTCGGCGACGTGCAGACGGCCTTCGAGCACGTGCCGCTCGACACCACGCCGAGTCACGACGACTGGCAGCGTGCCTCGCGCCGCTGGAAGCGGCAGCTCGAGGTGCGTCGACTCGGCATCGAACGGCTCGAGCGCGAGCTCACCGGATGCATCGGCTGCGGGTGCCTCTCGATGAAGGCGTGCGGCCTGCTCAATCCCGACGATGCGCTCGGTGACGACGGTGCGGGCCCGCGCCGACTCGGCCCCGAATCGGGCGAGGAGGAGCTCGACGGAGTCGACTGAGCGCTTCAGGGGCCGACGGTCCGGCGCGAGCGTGATCTCCGTCGGGGATCGAATCGGCACGGTGATGAGGCATCCCATAAATACTGAGTTCGACTCGGTTTCGGATGACTTTCACAGGAAGAAGTGAGGTTCCGTCCAGAACCCCTCGGCAGACTGGCCACTTCGCCCGGGCGCCCCCGCGTCCGAGGAACGTCGATCGAAGGCCGGGCCCGCGCTCTCGCGCGAGCAGGCCGCCCACGTGAAAGTCATGCAGAACCAGCCTTCCTCCCTGAACACCCCTGACAATTCCCCCGAGAACGAACCCGGTCTGAGCCGCCGAGCGCGGCGTGCCCGCCCCGGCTGGCGCCGGGGTCCGGTCATCGCAGCCGGCGCCGTCGTCGCCGTCGGCGCCCTCGTCGGTTCGGGATTCATGCTGCAGTCGGCCGTCGCCGCCCAGAACGAGCGCGTCGCCGCGACGGCCGAGCTCAGCGCGGCCACCGACCTCAAGGTCGAGCAGCTCGGCTCGCACTCGAACATCCTCGAGGCGCGCGCCGTCAAGACGGCGACGGACACCCTGAGCGGCGCGAAGGACACCATCTCCGCCGCGAAGGGCAAGGCCGACGCCGCCGAGCTCGCCTCGTCGGTCGCGGCACTCGACGACTACCGCCTGCTCGCGCCCGAGCGCGTGTTCGAACTCGCCGACGCGACCGCGGCCCACGCGGCCGAGGTCAAGCAGGCCATCGCGAAGGCCGACAAGATCGCGGCCGAGAAGAAGGCCGCAGCCGAGGCCGCTGCCCGTGCCGCTGCCGAGAAGGCCGCCGCGGAAGAGGCCGCCGCGGCCGAGGCGGAGTCGCCGGGCGGTTCGCGGCCCTCCGGCCCGGCGAACCCGAGCGGCGCCCAGGCGATCGCGCGCGACATGCTCGCGGCCCGCGGCTGGGGCGACGACCAGTTCGGATGCCTCGTGGCCCTCTGGGACCGCGAGTCGGGCTGGAACGTCTACGCCTCGAACCCCTCGGGGGCCTACGGCATCCCGCAGGCGCTGCCCGGCTCGAAGATGGGCTCGGCCGGTGCCGACTGGGAGACGAACCCCGCGACCCAGATCGCCTGGGGCCTCGGCTACATCGCCGATCGGTACGGCACCCCGTGCGGCGCCTGGGATCAGTCGGAGTCGGCCGGCTGGTACTGAGCCGACCCCCACTCGAACGCGGAAGGACCG
>NZ_JBSHHD010000040.1:0-30628 GCF_053618155.1 Agromyces sp. NPDC055658
GGCACCTCAGTGCCCGCCCTCGCCGAAGTTAGGGCGATGTCCTGATGTCGCGCCCCCACCTCAGGGCGGAGGCTGGGTGTCGATCGAAGGAGTCGACACCATGTACATCTCGGAGACCGCATTCCCGCACCTCGCCGCCGAAGCCGACGCGCGCCTCGCTCGCGAGCTCGAGCGGCGTCGCGTGATCGCCGAGCGCCTCGCCGAAACGGGCGAGCACTCCCGCCGCCTCGGGCGGGGCACCCGGCGGGCGTGGTTCCAGCGTTCGGCCGTGCCCGCGCACTCGCCGCTCGCCGCGACGGCGTGAGCCGGTCGGCGGCGATCACCGCCGATGGATGCCTCGGGTCAGCCCAGCAGCTCTTCGACCCGGTTCTCGGTCGGCATGCGCAGGCCGTCGAGCGCGATCGCGATGACGTCGTCGGCCAGACGGTCGGCGTTCTCGCGGCCGCCCGGGCGGTACCACTCGACGATCGAGTTGATCATGCCGAACGCGAGGCGCGAGACGACGCTCGCGTCGATGTCGCTGCGCAGGGTGCCGTCGGCCTGGGCCTCGGCGACGATCGCGGTCACGCGCTTGTCGAAGTCGCGCCGTCGGGCGAGGGCTCGGCGCTCGACGTCGGTGTTGCCGCGCACGCGCAGGAGCAGCGTGACCGACGGCAATTCGTCGACGAGCACGTGCACGGCACCGCGCAGCACCCGGTCGAGCCGGTCGGCCGCGCGGCCGCCCGCCGCGTCGTTCTCGTCGACGACGCCCTCGAGCCCGCCGAGCGCGGCCTCGAGCGCCTGGTCGAGGATCTCGTCCTTCGAGGCGAAGTGGTGGTAGATCGCCGACTTCGACAGTCCGAGCCGTTCGGCGAGCACGCCCATCGAGGTCGCGTCGTACCCGAACTCGTTGAACGCCGCCACGGCGACGTCGAGGATGCCCTGCCGGTCGTAGCCGGGGCGGCCCCGTCGCAGGCTTCCGTTCTCGCTCATCGCCCCCATCCTCGCACCTCGGGTTCCGAGACGCGTGCTCCTTCGCCGCGCGCTCCCCGACCCGCCGACGTCACCCGTTGCGCAGGTCGTAGACCCGCTTGTACTTGCCCTCGCTGCGCGGCAGTGCCCCCGGCTCTTCGAGCTGCACGACCACCGTCGAGCCGACGTGCACCTTGATGCGCTGGGCGAGCACGACCGCTGCGGCCTCGCACGTCTCGACCGAGAGGTCGGGATGGCGCTCGATGCGCACCGTGAGCGCGTCCATGCGCCCCTCCTTCGTCAGCTCGAGGACGAAGTGCGGCGTGAGCTGCTCGATGCCGAGCACGAGCTCCTCGATCTGCGTCGGGAAGAGGTTGACCCCGCGCAGGATGATCATGTCGTCGTTGCGCCCGGTGATCTTCTCCATGCGGCGCATGCCGGGGCGCGCGGTGCCGGGCAGCAGGCGCGTGAGATCGCGGGTGCGGTACCGGATGACCGGGAACGCCTCCTTGGTGAGCGAGGTGAACACGAGCTCGCCCATCTCGCCGTCGGCGAGCACCGCGCCCGTGTCGCCGTCGATGATCTCGGGCAGGAAGTGGTCCTCCCAGAGGTGCGGGCCGTCCTTCGTCTCGAGGCACTCGTTGCCGACGCCCGGGCCCATGACCTCGCTGAGCCCGTAGATGTCGAGCGCGTCGAGCCCGAGGCGCTGCTCGAGCTCGTGGCGCATCTCGTTCGTCCACGGCTCGGCGCCGAGCACGGCGACCTTGAGCGACGTCGAGCGCGGGTCGATGCCCTGCTCGGCCATCGCGTCGGCGATCGTCAGCAGGTAGCTCGGCGTGCAGAGGATCGCGTCGGGCTCGAAGTCCATGATCAGCTGCACCTGCCGAGCGGTCTGCCCGCCCGACATCGGGATGACGGTCGCGCCGAGGGCCTCGATGCCGGCGTGGGCGCCGAGCCCGCCGGTGAACAGGCCGTAGCCGTAGGCGTTGTGCACCTTCATGCCGGCGCGGATGCCGCTCGCCCGGAGCGACCGGGCGACGAGCGACGCCCAGCGCTCCAGGTCGCCCTTCGTGTAGCCGACCACCGTCGGCCGGCCGGTCGTGCCGCTCGAGGCGTGGATGCGCGCCACCTCGGACATCGGCACGGCGAACATGCCGAACGGGTAGGTCTCGCGCAGGTCGGCCTTGGTCGTGAACGGCAGCCTCGCGACGTCGGCGAGCGACCGGATGTCTCGCGGGTGCACTCCCGCCTCGTCGAACTTGCGGGTGTAGAGGGGCACGTGCTCGTACGCGTGCGCCACGGTCTGCTGCAGTCGTTCGAGCTGCAGCGTCTCGATCTCGGCGCGGCTCAGCCGCTCCTCGGGGTCGAGCTCGTCGAGCGCCGGCGGCTGCAGGCCCGAGACGGAGACGCTGGTGGTGGGGGCGTTGGTCGTCGTCGACACGGTGGCTCCTGTGCGGGGGATCAGAAGGTGCGGTTGGTGGAGATCGAGCGGCCGCGGAACTCGGCGACCGCGTCGCCGTCTTCGTCGACGACCGACACGTCGTAGAGGCCGGTGCGGCCCGAACGGGTTCGTCGCACGGCGGTGGCGGTGAGGGTCTGGCCGGCATGCGTCGACTTGAGGAACGTGATGTCGGCGCCGGCGGCGACGGTGACCCGGTCGTCCTCGTTGCACGAGATCGCGAAGGCGGTGTCGGCGAGGGCGAACACCAGGCCGCCGTGGGTGATGCCGAAGCCGTTCGTCATCTCCTCGCGCACGACCATGCTCACGACGGCGTGGCCGGGGTCGTCGCGCTCGACGACGAGGCCGAGCCAGGCCGAGGCGCGGTCGCGCTGCATCATCGCGCGGTTGAGGGTGTCGGCGTCGGCATCGGTCATCTCGCACTCCTCATCGAGTCGGCGGCGCCGTTGCTGCGACGCCGAGATCGAATATATACTAACTGAACGATCGGTTGGTAATATCGGGATGCCCCGGCACGCGCCGCGGCCCGATCGGCGCCGACCGCCGCAGAACCCAGGAGTCGATGATGACCGCACCAGCAGACCTCCGCCCGGTGACCGGGGAGGCATCCGATGCCGACGGCCAGGCCGCGTTCGACGCGATCATCGCCGCCGACTCGCGCATCGAACCCCGCGACTGGATGCCGGAGGCCTACCGCAAGACGCTCATCCGCCAGATCTCGCAGCACGCGCACTCCGAGATCATCGGCATGCAGCCCGAGTCGAACTGGATCACGCGGGCGCCGAGCCTCAAGCGCAAGGCGATCCTCATGGCGAAGGTGCAGGACGAGGCGGGCCACGGCCTGTACCTCTACTCGGCGGCGCAGACGCTCGGCATCTCGCGTGAGGAGATGATGCAGCAGCTCATCGAGGGGCGCGCTCGCTACTCGTCGATCTTCAACTACACGACGCCGACGTGGGCCGACATGGGGGCCATCGGCTGGCTCGTCGACGGTGCCGCGATCTGCAACCAGGTGCCGCTGTGCCGCGCTTCGTACGGCCCGTACGGGCGGGCGATGGTGCGCATCTGCAAAGAGGAGTCGTTCCACCAGCGGCAGGGGTTCGAGATCCTGCTCGAGCTCATGCAGGGCACCGAGGCGCAGCGCGAGATGGCGCAGGAGGCCGTGAACCGCTGGTACTGGCCGAGCCTGCAGATGTTCGGCCCGCCCGACGACCAGTCGCCGAACTCGGCGCAGTCGATGGCGTGGAACATCAAGCGGTTCTCGAACGACGAGCTGCGCCAGCGCTTCGTCGGCATGCTCGTGCCGCAGGCCGAGGTGCTCGGGGTCACCCTCCCCGACCCGAACCTCGCCTGGAACGAGGAGAAGCAGGCCTACGACATGAGCGAGATCGACTGGACCGAGTTCAACGAGGTGCTCGGCGGTCGCGGTCCCGCGAACGCCGAGCGGCTGCGCCGGCGCCGCGAGGCCCACGAGGAGGGCGCCTGGGTGCGCGAGGCCGCCGCCGAGTACGCACGCAAGCAGGCGCTGAAGCAGAAGGCGGTGGCGTGATGTCGACTCCCGGTGAGACCGCAACCGAGGCCTGGCCCCTGTGGGAGGTCTTCGTGCGCGCCAACCGCGGCCTGAGCCACGTGCACGTCGGCTCGCTGCACGCGCCCGACGCCGACATGGCCGTGCGCAACGCGCGCGACCTCTACACGCGCCGCAACGAGGGCGTGTCGATCTGGGTGGTTCCGGCCGTGGCGATCACGACGAGCGACCCCGATGCGAAGGGCGCCTTCTTCGAGAGCCCCGCTGGCAAGAACTACCGCCATGCGGTCTACTACACGAAGAGCGAGGGGGTGAAGCACCTGTGAGCGACACCGCCCATGGCGACGTCACCGTCGATCGGCTCGCGCTCGCCGACGAGCTCGCCGGATCGGCGGCCGACGGCATCGCCCGCGTCGCCTCGCCCGAGGTCGCCGAGTACGCCCTGCGCCTCGGCGACGACGCACTCGTCAACGCCCAGCAGCTCGGCATGTGGATCACCCGTGCGCCCGAGCTCGAAGAAGATGTCGCGCTCGGGAACATCGGGCTCGACCTGCTCGGGCACGCCCGCTCGCTGCTGCACTACGCGGGCACCGCGTCGGGCCGCAGCGAGGACGATCTCGCCTACTGGCGCGACGAGCCCGAGTGGCGCAACGCCTGGCTCTTCGAACAGCCGAACGGCGACTTCGCCTGCACGATCGCGCGGCAGCTCGTGGCATCCCTGTACTGGTTCGAACTGTACGGCGCGCTCACCGAGTCGACCGACCCGACCCTCGCCGCGATCGCCGCGAAGGCCGTGAAGGAGGTCGACTACCACCGCGACCACGCCGTGCAGTGGACCCTGCGCCTCGCGGGCGGCACCGACGAGTCGCGCCGCCGCATGATCGAGGGCGTCACCGTCACGTGGCCGTACGTCGACGAGCTCTTCGCCGACGACGACCTCGTCGAGCGCCTCGCCGCCGACGGCGTCGCCGTGCTGCCCTCGTCGCTGCGACCCGCGTTCGAGGCGGCGATCGACGCCGTGTTCGCCGAGGCAGAGCTCGAACGGCCGAGCGGGCGCACGGCGTACACCGCGTCGGGCGGCGGGCGCGGCGGATCGCACACCGAACGACTCGGGCCGCTGCTCGCCGAGATGCAGGTGCTCGCCCGGCAGCATCGGGGTGCGTCGTGGTGACTGCGGCTGTCACCGATGGTCTCGATACGCGTCCTCCTACGTCGGGCGCCACTCGCTCGACCGAGAACCACGCCTGGTCGGTCGCCGCGACGGTGACCGACCCCGAGATCCCCGTGCTCACGATCGAGGACCTCGGCGTGCTGCGCTCGGTCGAGGTGGGCGACGACGGTGCGGTGCGCGTGCAGATCACCCCCACCTACAGCGGATGCCCCGCGATGGACGCCATCCGCGACGACGTGCTGCTCGCGCTCACGCACGCCGGCTACGACGACGTGCGCGTCGAGCTCGTGCTCGCCCCCGCCTGGACCACCGACTGGATGAGCGAAGCCGGCAAGCAGAAGCTGCGCCGATACGGCATCCAGGCGCCGACCGGCCGCGCAGCGGCCCGCGATGCGGGGCCCGTGCGCGTGCAGCTCGGCGTGAAGTGCCCCCGCTGCGACTCGCTCAACACCCGCGAGCTCGCCCGCTTCGGCTCGACGTCGTGCAAGGCGCTCTACGAGTGCCGCGACTGCCTCGAGCCCTTCGACTACTTCAAGGTGCTCTGATGGCGGCGAAGAACCTCGGCTCCACCCGCCCCGAGCAGGTCGCCGAGGCGTTCCTCGCGTCGACGGTGGGCGGCGAGCACGTGCCCAAGCGGCGCCGCGCTCGCTTCCACTCGCTCGAGGTGGCCGAGGTGCGTCCGCTCACGAGCGACTCGGTCGAGGTCACCTTCGCCGTGCCCGACGAGCTCGCCGACGAGTACTCGTACCTGCCGGGCCAGTACGTCGCGCTGCGCAAGGAGCTCGACGGCTACGAGCGCCGCCGCAGCTATTCGATCTGCCGTCCCCCCGAGCGGGGCAGCCTGTCGGTCGCGATCAAGCGCGACCTCGGCGGGGTCTTCTCGACGTGGGCGAACTCCGAGCTCCGGGCCGGCGACACGCTCGACGTGATGAGCCCGCAGGGCACCTTCACCTCGACCCTCGACGCGCTCGACGGCAAGCACGTCGTCGGCATCGCGGCCGGCTCCGGCATCACCCCGCTGATGGCACTCGCGCAGGCCGTGCTCGCCCGCTCCGAGACATCCGAGTTCGAGCTCGTCTACACGAACCGGTCGACGCTCGACGTGATGTTCCTCGAAGAGCTGGCCGAACTCAAGGACCGCTACCCGTCGAGGCTCGCCCTGCACCACGTGCTCTCGCGCGAGCAGCGCACCGCGCCGCTGCTCTCGGGCCGCATCGACGCCGAGAAGCTCGGCACGATGCTCGACGTGCTGATCCGCCCCGAGACCGTCGACGAGTGGTTCCTGTGCGGGCCGTTCGAGCTCGTGCAGCTCGCTCGCGACACCCTCGCCGAGCGCGGGGTGCCGGTCGGCCACGTCCGCTACGAGCTCTTCACGACCGACGCCGACCAGGTCGAGCCGCGGCACGGTCGCCCCGTCGTCGTGCAGCAGGGCGAGCAGACGGTGTCGATCGAGTTCACCCTCGACGGGCAGTCGTCGACGGTCGAGAGCCCCGTGTCGGCGAACGAGTCGATCCTCAACGCGGCGCTGCGCGTGCGCCCCGACGTGCCGTTCGCGTGCGCGGGCGGCGTCTGCGGCACGTGCCGCGCACGGGTCGTCGAGGGCAGCGTGAACATGACCGAGAACTACGCGCTCGAGCCCGACGAGCTCGAGCGCGGATACGTGCTCACCTGCCAGTCGCACCCGAAGTCCGAGCGCGTCGTGGTCGACTATGACGTGTAGCGGTGCGGTCGAGCTCGCCCGCACCGACGTCGACGCCCGCCGAGTGTTGCCGTTCGCGCCGAATGTGGCCGAGCGAACAGCCCGGTTCGGCGCAAACGGCAACGCTCGGCGACAGCAGCACGAAGGAGTGGAGCAGCGATGATCGAGTTCACGGTCGACGGGACGACCCGGGTCGGCGAGGTCGTGCTGAACGCGCCCGACAAGCTCAACGCGCTCGACGAGCACGCGCTCGGCGAGCTCGCGGCGGCGTACGCCGAGGCGGGCCGGCTCGCGCAGTCCGGCGACCTGCGCGCCCTCGTGCTGCGCGGCGAGGGGCGTGCGTTCTGCGCCGGCCGCGACATCTCGGGCGTCGACCCGCGTGAGGACGACGTGCTCGGCTACCTCGGCGGCCGTGTCGAGCCGCTGCTGCACACGATGGCCGGCCTGCCGGTGCCGACCTTCGCCGTCGCGCACGGTGCGTGCCTCGGCGTCGGGCTGGGCCTGCTCATCGCGAGCGACATCGTCTACGTCGCCGACACCGCGAAGATCGGCTCGCCGTTCGCGAACCTCGGCGCCACGCTCGACTCGGGCGGTCACGCGCTCTTCGTCGAGCGGCTCGGAGCCCACAAGACGATGGACCTCATCGTCACGGGCCGGCTCATGACGGGCGACGAGGCGGTCGCCTCGGGCCTGTTCAGCCGCGTCTTCGAAGCCACCGAGGTGCTGGATGCCACCCGCGCGGCGGCCCGGGCGGCCGCGACGGGAGCGACCCAGGCGTTCGTCGCCTCGAAGATGCTCGTGGCGTCGCTGCGCGACGACCGGCTGGGGCTCTGGGCCTCGATGTCCGAGGAGAACCGCGCGCAGGCCGCCCTCTGCGACACGGCCGACTACCGTGAGGGCTTCGCCGCCTTCCAGGAGAAGCGCAAGCCGCAGTTCACCGGTCGCGGCTGAGTCGCTCGCCGACGGTTTCCGTTTGCACCGAACGTTGCCCGGAGAACCGGCACGCTCAGTGCGAACGGCAACACTCGGCGGAGGTCGGGCGCGCCGCGGCGCGGCTCGTCAGCTCAGTCGCCGCCCGTGAGCGATTCGAGCAGCGGGATGACGAACCAGATGCCGACCATGACGACGAGCGGCAGCACGGCGAGCACGGGGATGCGGTGCTTCAGCCGTCGACCCTGCGGCGCCACGCCCCTGGGGATGCCGGGCGTCGGGTTCGCCGTCGAGGCAGACACGCCGTCGTCCGGCTCGGCGAGCCGGTCGTCGCGCCAGCGCTCCCAGCGCTCGAGCTTCGCGTCGAGCACGTCGATCGTCGCGAAGACCCACTCCCACGTCGCGGGGTCGGTGCCCGAGAGCGGGCGCGAGCCGTGCGAGTAGAGGTAGAGCCGGTCGTCGACGATCTCGATGTCGAACTCCGCGACGGCGTCGACGAACCGCGCCATGACGTCGGGAGTGAACAGGTACAGGGCGTCGGCCTCGTAGCCCTCGGGACAGTACAGGTCGAAGTACCGATCGAAGTCGCCCTCGAGCGACAGCCGCTGAGCGGTCGCGAGCGGTACCGGCAGGTTCGAGCCGAGTGCCGGCGAGTTGTTGCGCCTCGAGTCGAGCACGATGTGCGGCAGCCGGCGTTCGAGCGTGATCTCGACGTACGACCACGAGAACGTCTCGTGCGTCTTCGCGGTCTTCTGCACGTAGCGGTAGTTCGCGATCTCGACGGGGCGGGGGCGAGTGAGGCGAACGACCTCGCTCGCGACGCGGTCGCCGCCGATGCCGAAGATCATGCCGGGGGACTCGGGGTCGGCGATGCGCGGCACGAACTCGAGCCCGTTGGCGGCGGCGAATCGGCTCACCCGGTAGCGTTCCTCGCCGGCGCGGCGGCGGTCCTTCACGATGAACCAGGCGAGGCACGCGATGAGGGTCGCGGCCCCGAGGAACGCGATCTGGAACACGCGGTCGGACGACATGTCGACGCCGAGCTGCTCGAGCACGGGGGAGGCGAGCATCACCACGAGCGCGAGCGGCAGGGCGATGACGAAGGCCGCGACCCCGCCGAGCACGACCCCGACGACGACGCCGAAGCCCCCCGAGCGGCCGTCGGTCGGCGCGAAGCCGTTGTCGGACTCGTATGCGCGCACCGCCCCGCGGTCGACCGGGCCCGACAGCGGGGCGAAGTCTGACGGGGCGCGGTCGGCGGCCTTCTCGCTCATCCGCCGATCGTATCGGCGGATCTCGAGACGGGCGCTCGACCGCTCATCGACCTGCGCCCGAGCTCAGCGACCCGCCGGGTGCTCGTCGTGCTCGGCGATGTCGCGGCCGAGGTCGTCCTCGATGAGCAGGTCGCGGCGCACGTGGTCGGTGCGGTAGGCCGAGCGACCGAGCATGTGCGCGGTCATCGGCTGGGTCAGCAGCTGGAACGTCATGATCACGATGACCGTCGAGATCACGCCCCACGTCGGCGCGCGCAGCGCGATCGCGAGCAGCACGGCGGCGAGCCCGAGCACCTGCGGCTTCGTCGCGGCGTGCAGCCGGGTGAGCACGTCGGGGAACCGCAGGATGCCGAGCCCGGCCGCCATCGAGAGGAAGGCGCTCACCAGGATGAGCAGCCCGACCGCGACGTCCGCGCCGGTCATCGCCCACCTCCCGGCTCAGCGCGCAGCGCGTCTCGCGCGACGTCGACGCCGCTCACGAGGCATCCTGCTTCGCCATGAACCGGGCGATCGAGATCGACCCGACGACCGCGAACATCGCGAGGATGAGCAGCACCACGAGCGTGTCGGTGTGCCGGTTGATCGCCATCTCGGCGCCGAGCGCGCACATCGCGATCGCGAGCAGCACGTCGGTCGCGAGCGCCCGGTCGAGGATTGACGGCCCCTTGATGATGCGCACCACGGCGGCGATCGCGCCGATGCCGAACATCACGCCGGCGGCGATCGAGACGACGGTGAGGAAGGTCATGCAGTGCCTCCGTTCGATCCACGCGTGCCGGATGCCTCGTGGCCGGCGCCCGCCTGGCGGGCCCGCCGCTCGGCGCGCACGACCTCGGCCTGCTCCCGGGTGCCGATCGCGAGCACGATGCGCTCCTCGGTGCCGAGCACCTGTCGCCGGGTGCGGTCGATGTCGGCCTGCGTGCGGGTGCCGAGCGCGTGCAGGTAGAGCAGCCCGCGCTCGCGGTCGATGTCGACGACGACCGTGCCGGGAACGACCGAGATCGCTTCGGCGGTGAGGGTCGTCACGAGGTCGGAGCGGGTGTGCAGCTGCACGACGATGATCGAGTTCATCGGCTTCCACCACGGCCAGATCGCGAGCACGGCGACCTGCAGCGACGCGTGCACGACGTCGAACATCATGCGGAGGCCGAGCAGCAGCCCCCGCCACGGGTTGAACCGGCCGCTCAGCAGCACGGGGGGCAGGTAGAGCAGGCGGGTCACGGCGATCGCGAGCACCACGCCCGTGACGATGCTCAGCACGTCGATGTGGTCCCACAGCAGCAGCCACAGCACGAGCAGCCCGACGAGCAGCGGCAGCTGCCGCCACACCGACCGCCAGCGCGACACGGGTTCGTTCGTGTGCGTCATCGGGTGCCTCCGGGGAACACGATCGAGACGTACACCGACGGGTCGCTGAGCCCTTCGGCCGCGCGCCCCGCGAACTCGAACAGCGGGCCCGCGAACACCGTGAGGCAGACGGTGACCGCGACGAGCGCCGCCGTCGCGACGACCATGAGCACCGGCGTCGTCCGGGTGGCGGTGACCGTCGCGCCCTCGGGGGCCTCGAGCACCGAGCCGAGCAGCACCGACTCGTAGCCCTCGAGCTCGTCGCGCCGGCGCCAGAACGCCATGTTCCAGAACCGGGTCAGCGCGTAGAGCGTGATGAGCGAGGTCGCCGCGCCGGCCGCGATCACGACCCAGATGAGCCAGTCGGGCGCGGTCGAGGCGTCGGGTGCTGCGCCCTGCGCGCCCGCGACGAACAGGCCGACCTTGCCGAGGAACCCCGAGAACGGCGGGATGCCGCCGAGGTTCAGCGCCGGGATGAAGAACAGGATCGCGAGCAGCGGCGAGGCCTTGAGCAGGCCCGCGAGCCGGTTGATGGAGGTCGCACCGCCGAATCGCTCGATGAGCCCCGTCGTGAGGAACAGCGCCGTCTGCACTGTGATGTGGTGCACGACGTAGTAGATCGTCGCGGTCAGGCCGAGCACGCTCGACAGCCCGATGCCGAAGATCATGTAGCCGATGTGGCTCACGAGGGTGAACGAGAGCAGTCGCTTGATGTCGGCCTGCGTGAGCGCGCCGAGGATGCCGATGAGCATGGTCAGCCCGCCGATCACGATGAGCAGCGTCGACAGGTCGTTCTCGGTGAACAGCACGGTCTCGGTGCGGATGATCGCGTACACGCCGACCTTGGTCAGCAAGCCGGCGAAGACCGCCGTCACGGGTGCGGGCGCCGTCGGGTACGAGTCGGGCAGCCAGAACGACAGCGGGAACACGGCCGCCTTGATGCCGAACGCGACGAGCAGCAGCAGGTGCAGGATGAGCTGCACGTCCTGCGGCAGCTCGGCGATGCGCACCGAGAGCTGGGCGATGTTCGCCGTGCCCGTCGCCCCGTAGATGAGCGCGATCGCGCTGAGGAAGAAGAGCGAGGACACGAGGCTCGTGATGATGTACGTGACGCCCGAGCGGATGCGCTCGCCCGTGCCGCCGAGGGTCAGCAGCACGTAGCTCGCGGCGAGCAGGATCTCGAACCCGACGTAGAGGTTGAACAGGTCGCCCGCGATGAACGCGTTGAACACGCCCGCCGCGAGGATCAGGTACGTCGGGTGGAAGATCGACACCGGCGTCTCCCGGTGCTGGTCGGCGATGCCCTGCCCGACCGAGTAGACGAGCACGACGAGCAGCATGATCGCCGAGATCACGAGCATGATGGCCGACAGCCGGTCGACGACGAGGGTGATGCCCCACGGGGCGTCCCACGCGCCGATGTAGACGACGGCCGGGCCGGTCGTGTCGACCGCGACGAGCAGCACCGCGGCGATCACCGTGACCGCGGCGAGCACGGCGACGCCGACGGCCATCTGCGCGCGGCGCCGACGGCCGAGCATGAGCGTGACCGCAGCGCCGAGCATCGGCAGCAGGACGACGAGGGGAACGAGGGTCGCGGTCACGGGCGGCCCCGTTCGTCGTCTCGGTCGCGGGCGGATGCCTCGCGCTCGAGCTCTTCGTCGTCGATGGCGGCGACGAGCTCGTCGAACTCCTCGTCGCTCGCGTCGATGAGCGACTGGATCGCCTCGTCGTCGGCCGCGGAGGAGCGGATGAGGTCGGCCGCCTCCTCGGCGTCTTCGGCCAGCTCGGCCTCGTCGTCGACGAGGTCGCCCTTCGCGCCGAGCTGCGCCAGCCACCACGAGCGGTAGATGAGGGCGAGCATGAAGGCGGTGATGCCGAGGTTGATCACGATCGCGGTGAGCACGAACGCCTGCGGCAGCGGGTCGGAGATCTCGCCCTCGTCGACGCCCTCGCCGAGGATCGGCGCGAGGCCGGGGGCGCCGCTCATGAGGTACATGAGGATGTTCACGGCGTTGCCGACGAGCAGGAACCCGATGAGCACGCGCGTCAGGCTGCGCTCGAGCATGACGGCGATGCCGGCGCCGAAGAGCACCGCCATGAGGAGGACGAGGGTCAGGGAGGCGGTCACGCGGGGGCCCCCTCGCGGTCGGCGGCGGTCGGGTCGGATGCCTCGGGGTCGGCCTCCGACTCCTCCTGGTGCCGGTCGACCTCGGCCCCGAGCGAACGCAGGATGTCGAGCACGAGCCCGACCACCACGAGGTACACGCCGATGTCGAAGAGCGTCGACGTGCCGATCGAGAGGTGGCCGAGCAGGGGCACGTCGGCCTCGAACCACGTCGACTCGAACACGGTGAGCCCGAACAGCAACGAGGACGTCGCGGTGCCGGCCGCGAGCAGCAGGCCGGTGCCGAGCAGCCGCCCGGCGTCGACGGGCGCCGCCTCGCCGAGTTCGTAGCGGCCGCCCGCGAGGTAGCGGGCGACGAGCGCGAGCCCCGCGAGCAGGCCGCCGGCGAAGCCGCCGCCGGGCGCGTTGTGCCCGACGAAGAGCAGGTACACCGACACGATGATCGCGGGGTGGAACAGCAGCCGCACGAGCACCTCGATGAGGATCGACCGGTTGCGCGGCGACAGCGTGCGGCCGGCGAGCAGCCACGTCTGCCGGTTCTCGTGGGCCTCGGCTCGCGCGTCGGTCTCGTCGTCGACGTCGGCGAGCCGCGGCTTCGCCGCGCGGATGCTCGACGCCGGCTCGAGCACCGGCTGCAGGCGGTTGCGGCGATCGGGCTCGTCGAGCCGGGGCGCGCCGCCCGTGCGGCCCGAGACGAAGATGAGGCTCGCGACGCCCGTCGCGACGGCGACGAGCACGGAGATCTCGCCGAGGGTGTCCCACGCGCGGATGTCGACGAGCATGACGTTGACGATGTTCTTGCCGTGCGCCTCGAGGCTGAGCGCGGGCAGCCCGCCGGCGATCGTCGGCTCGATGCGGGCGCCGAGGGCGACGAGGCCGATCACGGCCATGACGAGACCGGCGAGCACGCCGATGACGGTGCGCGTGACGCGACCGAGCGCCGTCGGGTGCACGGCGCTCTGCTTCGGCAGGCGGCGCAGCACGAGCACGAACACGACGATCGTGATGGTCTCGACGAGCGCCTGCGTGAGCGCGAGATCGGGCGCGCCCGACATACCGAACAGCAGCACGAGTCCGTACCCGGTCACGCTCACGAGCAGTACCGATGTCACGCGCTGGCGGATGATCGCGGCGGCGATCGCGGCGAAGGCCATGATGAGCGCGATGAACGGTTGCGCCGGGTAGTCCCAGAGCCGAACGCCGTCGGGCCAGGTGCTGTTGATCATGGCGGCGGTGCCGAGGCCCGCGATGAACACGACCATGATGATCGCGAGGTACCCCGCGAGGCCGCGCACCTGGAACGCGGTCGTCACCCACGCGGCCGTGCGATCGACGGCCGAGACGATGCGGAGGTAGCCGCGGGCCGAGTCGATCGCCGGCGGCAGCGACGCCTGCATGCGCGCGACCCGTCGGCGGCCCCACACGAGCAGCGCGGCGATCGCGAAGACGGCCGCCGACAGCCAGAGGGCCGGCTCGAACCCGTGCCACAGTGCGAGGTGGTAGTCGTGGGCGCCCGGCAGGGTGTCGGCGTAGGCCGCGAACAGCGGCTCGATGGCCGCCACCGTGAACGCCGAGACGAACGATGCCGCCGCGAGCAGCGCCGGGGCGATGCCGATGGCCGGGCTCTCATGGTGCAGGGGTGTGGGCGCGACATCCGCCTTCGTGAAGAACGCGCCCCAGACGAACCGCACGGTGTAGGCGACGGTGAGCACCGAGCCGGCGAAGGCGGCGGTGAGTGCGATCCAGCCCCACGTGTCGCCCGCGAGCGCCGAGTCGAGCTCGGCGGTGAAGACCGCCTCCTTCGCGACGAAGCCGAGCAGCGGCGGCAGGCCCGCCATCGAGCCCGCGGCGACGAACGCGATCGTCGCGATCACGGGCATGCGCCGGCCGAGGCCCGAGAGCTTCCGCCAGTCGCGGGTGCCGGCGGCGTGGTCGACGATGCCGACCACGAGGAAGAGCGTCGCCTTGAACAGGGCGTGCGCGAGCAGCAGGGCCATGCCGGCCAGCGCCGCGTCGCGGGTGCCGAACCCCGTGACCATCACGAGGAATCCGAGCTGGCTGACCGTGCCGTACGCGAGCAGCAGCTTGAGGTCGTACTGCCGCAGGGCGCGCCAGCCGCCCACGAGCATGGTGAGCGCGCCGAGCCCGATGACGATGGGATGCCACACCTCGAGGTCCGCGTAGCCGGGGGCGAGCCGGGCGACGAGGTAGACGCCGGCCTTCACCATGGCAGCGGCGTGCAGGTAGGCGCTCACCGGGGTGGGTGCGGCCATCGCGGCGGGCAGCCAGAAGTGGAACGGCACGAGCGCGCTCTTCGAGATCGCGCCCACGAGCACGAGTGCGACGGCCCACTCGCCGGCCGCGTCGGTGACGGGGTGCGCGACGAGCTCGGCGAGGCTCGTCGTGCCGCCCGCGACCGAGAGGATCACGAGGCCGACGAGCATCGCGAGGCCGCCGAACGTCGTCACGGTGAGCGCCTGCAGCGCGGCACCGCGGCTCTCCTTCCGCCCCGTGTAGTGGCCGATGAGGAGGTACGAGAGCACGCTCGTCGCCTCCCAGAACGTGAACAGGATGAACACGTCATCGGCGGTGACGAGGCCGAACATCACCCCGGCGAAGGCGAGCAGCAGTGCGGCGAAGCGGCCGAGGGCGGGTTCGTCGTCGCTGAAGTACCAGGTGCAGTAGACGAGCACGAGGGCGCCGATGCCCGTCACGATGAGCGCGAGCAGCAGTGCGAGGGCGTCGAGCCGGAAGCTCAGTGCGATGTCGAGCGTCGGGATCCACTCGACCGACTCGACGAGGACGTCGCCGGCGACCACCGCGGGGACGAGGGTGAGCAGCCAGCCGAAGACGGCGGCGGGCAGCACGGCCAGCAGGAGGAAGACCCGGCGCCCGAGCAGCCTCGTCAGGGTCGGGGCGAGCAGCGAGAGCACGCCGAAGGCGACGAGGCTGAAGATCATCCACCCTCCTCACGCCGCGCAATCGTCCGGCCACCAGCCTACCGGGGCTCGACGCGGGTGCCCCGGCGCTGCGCATCCGACGGCGCAGACCCGCGGATCGTCAGCCCGCGGGAGTGCCGTTCTCCGACGGCAGGCTGTGCCAGATCTCGAAGGTGAGCTCCGCTGCCCCCTCGGCGTCGCCGTCGGTCAGGAGCTGGATGAGTCGTTCATGCCGTTCGATCGACGCCGGCCCGTCCGCTGCGAAGCGGTCGCGTTCCGATCGCCGCACCACGGGGCCGAACTGGTCGAGTACCGACTCGATGGCGTGGTTCCCGAGGCTGGACACCGGTACCGAGTGCAGCTCATCATCGGCGTCGAGCGCCGCGGCGGTGTCGCCGGCGCCCACGGCCCGGGCGAACCGGCCGTTCGCTTCGCGCATCCGCGCCACCTCGGCATCGGACAGGTTGCCCGCCGTCTCCCGTGCGACGAGGACATGCATCGCGGCGACCACGTCGCGTGCGTCCCTCACGGCCTTCGGGTCGATGGCGCTCACCGTCGTCGATCGTCCGGGCACCGCGACCACGAGTCCGCTCGCACCGAGACGGAGGAGCGCTTCGCGAACCGGGGTCCGGCTGACGCCGAGCCACTCCGCGAGGTCCACGTCTTTCAGCTGCTCCCCGGGCAGGAACGTGCCGTCGACGATCGCGTCCCGGAGCCGGCGGAACACGTCGTCGCGCAACAATGACCGGTCGACACCGGGGGCGCTGCGGGGAATCGGCATGCAATATATTGCCCATACTCCAGCCCTGGGAGGCAAGTCGATGCTCGGCCCGGGTGCGGATCTTGCAACATGCAATATATTGCGTATCGCCGTTGTTGCATCACATGACCGCAACCCACCGGCCGAACGGCCACTCCGGAAGGAAGAGACATGAACATCGAAAACGGCATCACCAACGTCGTCCTCGTGCACGGGGCGTTCGCCGACGGATCAGGATGGCGCCGCGTGTACGACCTGCTGACCGCACGCGGCTACCGGGTCTCGATCGTGCAGAACCCGCTCACGTCGCTCGAGGCCGACGTGGCGGCCACGAAGCGGGTGCTCGACCTCCAGGACGGGCCGACGATCCTCGTCGGCCACTCGTGGGGCGGCACCGTCATCACCGAGGCGGGTGCCCACCCCAAGGTCGCCGGACTCGTGTACGTGTCGGCGCTGGCGCCCGACGCGGGGGAGAGCACCGCTCAGCAGTACGAGGGGTTCGCGCCGACGCCCGAGTTCGTCATCGACGTCGGCGACGACGGTTACGGATACCTCAACCGCGACGCCTTCCACGCCGGATTCGCCGCCGACGTCAGCGACGCCGACGCCGCCTTCCTCGCCGACAGCCAGGTGCCCATCGACATGGCCGTGTTCGCAACCCCGGTGACTGCGGCCGCCTGGCGTGACAAGCCGAGCTGGGCCGTCATCGCGACCGAGGACAAGGCGTTCGACCAGGCCATGCTGCAGCACATGGCCACGCGCATCGGCGCGGACATCACCAACGTGCCGGGCAGCCACGCGCTGTTCATCACCCAGGCCGAGACGGTCGCCGACGTCATCGTCACCGCAGCCGAGCGCAGCGCGACACGCTGACGTCGTCGCCGAGCTCCGGGGTCGGTTCGCTCACCTGCAGCGAGCCGACCCCGAGCGCCTGCGGCCACCGCGGTTCGCGGGAGCGGATCCGAAGAATTCCACGTGGTCCGAGGTCGAGCGGCGATGATCGTTGACGGCGGGAGCCCTACCGGCGGATGATGCGGCGCTCGATCGCCGCCGCGACCGCCCCTGCCCGCGTGTCGACGCCGAGCTTCGCGTAGATGTGGGAGAGGTGCGACTTCACGGTCGCCTCGGAGACCAGCAGCTCGCGGGCGAGCTCCTTGTTGCCGAGACCGTCGGCGAGGAGTTCGAGCACCTCGACCTCGCGCTCGGTGACCACCGGGCCCGGCGCGGCGGCGCGGCGCACGAGGGTCGCGGCCACCGACGGCGCGAGCACGGTCTCGCCGCGGGCGACCGCGCGGATGCCGGCGAACAGCTCGTCGGGCGGGGCGTCCTTCAACAGGTAGCCGCCTGCACCGGCCTCGAGCGCGCGGATGATGTCGGCCTCGGTGTCGTACGTCGTCAGCACGAGCACGGCGGGCGGTTCGTCGAGCGCGCGCAGCCGGGCGGTCGTCGCGACTCCTCCGGGGCCCTCGCCGAGGTTGAGGTCCATGAGCACGACGTCGGGACGGTAGGCGCGCGTCTTCGCGACGGCCTCGTCGGCATCGCCGGCCTCCGCGACGACCTCGAGCCCGTCCTTTCCGCCGAGGAGGGCGGCGAGCCCCGCGCGCACCACCGGGTGGTCGTCGACGAGGATGACGCGCACCGGTGCGGCGCCGGCCTGCGACACGCGGGATGCCTCGCTCACGACGTCACCTGCTCTTCCGTGCTGCTCGACAGGGGGAACGATACCGACACCGTGGTGCCCTCGCCCGGCGCGCTCTCGATCTCGGCGCGTCCGCCGAGCTCCTCGGCCCGCTCGCGGAGCCCGCGCAGGCCGTGCCCCCGGTCGGCGGCCCCGCGACGGTTCGAGGCGACGTCGAACCCGACGCCGTCGTCGCGCACGTCGAGGCGGATCTCGTCGGGCTGGTAGGTGAGGCTCACGACGACGCGTCTCGCGTGCGCGTGCTCGACGGCGTTCGCGACGGCGCCCCTGGCACTGCGCAGGAGTGCGCCGGCGGTCGGGGCGGGCACGGCGCGGGCGGCGCCGTGGCGGTGGAACGCGAGCACGGGCCCGGCGCCCATGGCGGAGGCATCCGTCACCAGGCGATCGATGGCGTCGGGCAGCGCGTCGGCGCTTCCGTCCTCGAGCGCGGCCGGTGCGAGGTCGCGCACGACCCGGCGCACCTCGTCGAGACCCTCGCGCGCGGTCGAGGCCGCCGTGCGCACGTGCTCGCGAGCCGAGTCGGGGCGGGCCCGCCAGTCCTGCTCGGCCGCCTGCAGCAGCAGGTTGATGCTCGAGAGCTGCTGGCCGACCGAGTCGTGGATCTCGCGCGAGAGCCGGGTGCGTTCGGCGAGCGCGCCCGCGCGGTGCTGCGCCTCGGCCAGCTCGTCCTGCGCGTCGGTCAGCTCGTCGAGCAGGCGCTGGCGTTCGGCCGACTCCCGTTCGAGGGCGCGGTAGGCGATGACCGTCGCGATCGCGATGCCCGCGGGGCCGACGATGACGGTCGGGTCGATGCCGTCGTCGATGCGCGACCACGCGACGCTCACGACGACCGTCATGACGACGACGACCGCGACCGCGGGCCCGAACGGGATCACTCGCAGCACCGCGAACGCGAGCGGCACCGCGCACCACGCGAACGACGGGGCGGCGAGGGTCAGCGCCATCCACAGCACGACCACGCCGACCACCCAGATCGTCGGCCAGGCGCCGCGCCGGGGGAGCACGGGGCGCAGCGAGGCGACCACGGCGAGCGCCGCCGCACCCGCGAGCACCGCCGCCGTCTCTGGTGCGAGACCGTGCCGCTCGACATAGCGGGCCGCGCACACGACGAGGAGCACGAGGAGCACCGCGTGCAGCCAGCGGTCGAAGCGGGCGACGGGCGCGAGGATGCCGCGCATGCCGTTGATCTCCTGCTCCATGACCGCACAGCCTACGGACCGTCGGTCCATGCGGGCGTCATCCGATCGGCTATTCGAATCGAGCCGGATGCCCGACGCCTCGCGGCGGAACGTGCGGTGGAGTGGAATCACCCGGTTCGCACCGGACCAGGACCGGACCGGACGTCCCCAGGAGGAGATTCCATGAAGCACCAGACCACCATCGCCGGCCTGCTCGCCGCGGCGACCCTGACCACGATCGTCACGACCGGGGCCGCGCCGGCCCTCGCCCAGGAGGCCGACCACGGCCGCCCGGGCACGTACACCCTGAACGGCGACGCCGAGGGCAGCCGCTTCGAGGGCATCGGGGCCGACCGGCGCAGCGGCGCCTTCTACGTGAGCGAGGTCACCGGCGGCGAGATCCACCGCGGCGACGTGCGCTCGTCGACCACCGAGCAGTGGATCGCGGGCGACGGCACCGACGGCCGCTACACGGCCCGCGGCATCACGGTCGACGGCGACGGCAACGTCTTCGTCGCCGGCGGCCCCAACGGCATCGGCACCGGCCGCCCCGACCTGTGGGTGTACTCGCCCGAGGGCGACCTGCTCGCCTCGCTGCGTGTGCCGGGCACTGCCGACGCGTTCCTCAACGACGTCGCGATCGGCGCCGACGGTGCCGCGTACTTCACGAACTCGAACGACCCGCAGGTCTTCCGGGTGGCGCAGGACGCCGACGGCGAGTGGGCCGCCGAACTGTGGGCCGACGCGACCGGCACGGTCTCGCGGTCGGCCGGCTTCAACCTCGGCGGCATCGTGCTGACCGCTGACGAGAGCGCGTTCGTCGTCGCCCAGGGCAATGTCGGCAAGCTGTTCCGCTTCGGCTTCGACGGCACCGTCACCGAGATCGCGACCCCCGGTGCCGATCTCGTGAACGCCGACGGCCTGGTGCGCGAGGGCAACCGGCTCACCGTCGTCCGCAACTTCTCGAAGGCGATCACGACCCTGCGCATCTCGGCCGACGGCTCGACCGCGCGCTTCGTGAGCGACGTGGCGACCGACCCGAGCCGCGTCCTCACGACCGCCGAGTCACTGCACGGCCGCACCCTCTACGTCGACAGCGAGTTCGGCGACGGCCAGGTCGAGGCCCCCTACGAGGTCGTCACGAACCCGTTCGCGGGCTGACCCGACTCACGATCGGCATGACGGATGCCTCGGGCGAGAGCCCGAGGCATCCGTCGTCGTCGTTCGCCGAGTCTTGGGAGGATGGACGCATGCCGATCCTCATCACCGCCGACGAGCTCGCCGCCCGCCTCGACGCCGAACGCACGGGCCGCGCCGACACCCGCACGGTCGTGCTCGACGTGCGCTGGTCGCTCGCTCAGCCCGACGGCACCGACGCGTACCGCGCCGGGCACATCCCCGGCGCCGTCTACGTCGACCTCGACGGCGAGCTCGCCGACCACGACGCGGTCGGCGAGGGGCGGCATCCGCTGCCGACCGAGGCGGCGTTCACCCGGGCGATGCGGCGCTGGGGCGTACGCGACGGCGACACCGTCGTGGTGACCGACGACCTCGGCAACCAGTCGGCCGCCCGGGCGTGGTGGCTGCTGCGGCACGCCGGCGTCGCCGACGTGCGAATGCTCGACGGCGCGCTCGCCGCCTGGCAGGCGGCCGGCCTGCCGCTCGAGACGGGGGATGCCTCGCCCGAGCCCGGCGACGCGACCGCGCACTTCGGCGGCATGCCCGTGATCGGCATCGACGAGGCCGCCGCCCTGCCGGGGCGGGGCGTGCTGCTCGACGCGCGCGCCGTCGAGCGGTATCGCGGCGAGGTCGAGCCGATCGACCCGCGGGCCGGTCACATCCCGGGTGCGAGGTCGGCGCCGAGCGGCGGCAGCCTCGACGCGTCGGGCCGGTTCCTCCCGGCCGAGGCACTGCGCGAGCGGTTCGCCGCCGTCGGCGTCGTGCCGGAGTCCGGCGCGCCCGTCGCGGCCTACTGCGGTTCGGGCGTCACGGCCGCCCACGCCGTCGCCGCGCTCGCGATCGCCGGTGTCGACGCGGCGCTCTACCCGGGCTCGTGGAGCCAGTGGTCGAACGACGAGACGCGCCCCGCGGCGACGGGCGACGAGCCTTCCGCTGATTGAGGTGCGGCGGGGCGGTGAACCGCACCCGTCCCCTCAACCGGCGTCGGGACGGTACCCGACCGCGATGAGGGTCGTGAGGTCGAGCGTGCGCGCCTCGGGCGACTCCTCGAGCCGGGCGGTGAAGCGTTCGCGCACCCCGGCGACCTCCTCGTCGTCGAGTCCCGCGATCGCGTTGCGGATCGCCGTGCCCTCCACGAGCGACCAGGCGAGGTCGGGGGAGACCTCGACGTGCCTGCGAGCCTCGTCGGCGCGCACGCGCTGGAGCCCGAGCCCCGTGAGCCATCGCGCGAGGCCGCCGGGAGTGTCGATGCCCTCGAATGCGGGCGAGTGGTGTTCGTCGTCGTGCTCGCCCGGCAGTGCCGACGTGAGCGCCTCGAGGAACGATCCGAGTGCGCCGCGCGCCCACACCGTCACGCCGACGCGGCCACCCGGCTTCGCGCGCTCGATGAGGTGCCGGGTGCCGGCGTCCATGTCGGCGAAGAAGAACACGCCGAGTACGCACTGCACGAGGTCGTAGCCGGTCGGCTCCCACGAGGTGACGTCGGCGACATGCAGGCGCAGCTGCGGCAGGCGATCGCCCGCACGGGCGCGCGCGAGCCCGATGAGCTCCTCCGCGAGGTCGACGGCGTCGACGAGCCCGCCAGGGCCGACGAGCTCGGCCGCGGGCAGCGCCGACGCACCGTCGCCCGAGCACGCGTCGAGCACGAGCTCGTCGAACTTCGGCCGGGTGCGCGCCAGTGTCGCGGTCGAGATCGGGTCCCATACCGCCTCGTCCAGTTCGGCGAACTTCGCGGCCCCCGCCGCGAACGCACCGACATGGTCAGGCTCGTCCGTCAACTCCCCCATGCGCCCATTCTGGCCTTGATCGGTCAGATCTCCGGGAATTCAGGAAAGAGAAAGCCGAACAGGGCAGACTGGGATGCCACAGCACCACGTTCTCCGACCGAAACGAGTCCTCTCCCATGAATCGTGCCCTGCGCCGCGGCGCGCCCATCGCGCTCGCCACCTCGGCCGCCCTGCTGCTCGCCGGTTGCGCGGGCAGCGCCGGCCCCGAGGCATCCGAAACCCCCACCGCCGACGCCGCCGCCTGCATGGACGTGCCCTCGGGCGACCTCAGCGACGGCGTGAAGGTCGATGGCGAGTTCTCCGAGAAGCCCACCGCCACCTTCACGACGCCGCTCGAGGCCGACGAGCTGCAGCGCACCGTCGCCATCGAGGGCGACGGCGACGTCACCGAGTCGGGCCAGAAGATCAACGCGGTGGTCACGACCTTCTCGGGCACGTCGGGCGACGAGCTCTTCTCGCAGCCCGCGACCATCGTCGCCGGTGACGACACGCTCTACGAGGCGTTCCTCGCCGGCATCGACTGCGTGCCGATCGGCTCGCGCACCGTGACCGTCGCGCCCGCATCGTCGCTGTACGGCGACACCGGAAACGAGTCGATCGGCATCGAGCCGGGCGAGACCATCGTGATCGTCGTCGACGTCGTCGAGGTGCAGCAGCCGCTCAAGCCCGCCGAGTGGACCGAGAACGTGCCCGAGGTGAAGTGGGGCGCCGAGGGCGAGGCGCCCACGGTGACCCTGCCGAAGGCCGACCCGCCGGCCGACCTCCAGCTCAAGGTGCTCGAGGAGGGCGACGGCGCCACCGTGGGCGACGGCGACAGCGTCACCGTTCACTACCAGGGCATCAGCTGGGACACCGGCGAGATCTTCGACCAGAGCTACACCCGCGGCGAGCCGGCGACGTTCACGACCGACGGCGTGATCCAGGGCTTCAGCGCGGCGCTCGTCGGCCAGAAGGTCGGCACGAAGCTCATCGTCACGATCCCGCCGGAGTACGCCTACGGTGCCGAGGAGAGCGACCAGAACCCGCTCGGCGGGCAGACGCTCGTGTTCCTCATCGAGATCCAGGACACCGCGCCCGCCGGCCAGTAGCCGGTCGACGCGAGCGGAGGGGTCGGGCGGCATCGCCCGGCCCCTCCGTCGTCCCGGCGCCGACGGCGCGCTGGAACGACGTTCGGGCACTGGAACCACGTTCGCCCGCTGGAACCGCGTTCGAACCTGCTTCCAGCGGGCGAACCTGCTTCGAGCCGCGCGGGGAGCAGCGGGATCGACGCTAGAACGCCCGCGTCGCCCAGACGATGAGCGCGCTCGCCGCGACGAACGCCGCCACGAAGACCGTGTCGCGCGCCCGCCACGGCATCAGGTGCCGTTCGGTGCGGGTGCGATGGGCGCCGAACGCGCGGGCATCCATCGCGAGCGCGACCCGTTCGGCGTGCCGGATCGCCGACGCCAGCAGCGGCACCGCCGTGCCGAACGCCCGGCGCACCGCCGCGATCGGCCCGCGACCGGCGACGGTGCCGCGCACCCGATGCGCCGCCCGGATGATCTCGAGCTCGTGCCGGAACCGCGGCACGAACCGCAGTGCGGCGAGCGCCGTGTAGCCGACGCGGTACGGCACCCGCAGGTTCTGCACCGCCGCCCGCACGAACTCGGTGCCGGTCGACGTGAGCCCCGCGATGAGCGAGAGCATCAGCACCGCGAGCACGCGCAGCGCGGTCGCGAGGCCGACGAGGTAGGCGGCGAGCGTGAAGCTCCAGTCGCCGACCCCGAAGAGCACGACGGATGCCTCGGGGCCGGCCACGCTCGACGGGTCGACCCAGATGCCGAAGCTCACGCCGAGCACGAGCGCGGCGACCGGCGTGCCGACGACGAGCGCGGTGACGAGGCCGGCCGAGAGACGTGCGCCGGCCAGCAGCACGACGAGTGCGAACGCGATGAACGCGAGCGGCAGCACGAGGTCGCGGCTGAACACGACGACGATCATCGCGGGCAGCGGCGCCGCGAGCTTGGCGAGCGGGTTGAGGGCGGCGAGCGGGCCTCGGCGGGTGGGCCTGCTCGCCGCGGGGCCGGTGGTGGCGGGGTCGGTCGCGGACTCGTCGTCGACGGACGCCCGCGCGGGCCGACTCACGAGGCGCCCGCCGCGATCGGCAGCTGCGACATTCGGGTCACGCCGTGCCACCCGGGGTGCCGCTCGAGCCCGCGGGTCGCGCGGGCGAGCGGCGGGTGCCGGAGCCCCGACTGCTCGATGAGCGGCCCCGCGAGCACCTCGGCGGTGGGGCCGACGCCGATGAGGCGCCCGTCGGCCATCACGGCGAGTCGGCCCGCGTAGTCCGCGACGAGCTGCAGGTCGTGGGTGACGACGAGCACGGTCGTGCCCTCGTCGTTGAGGGTGCGCAGCATGTCGAGGAGTTCGGCGGCGCGGGCGCGGTCCTGTCCGAAGGTGGGCTCGTCGAGGGCGAGCACCGGGGCGCCGGCCACGAGCGCCGTGCCGACCGACAGCCGGCGCTTCTGCCCGCCGGACAGCAGGAACGGATGCTGCTCTGCGTGTGCTTCGAGGCCGAATCGGCGAAGCATCCGGTCGCGCGCCTCGATGACCGCCTCGTCGGCGAGACCCTGCAGCCGCAGGCCCTGCTCGAGCTCCTCGCGCACCGTCGGGGCGACGAACTGGTGCTCGGGGTTCTGGAAGACGAAGCCGACGCGGCGCACCCGCTCGCGCGCATCGGCGCGCGCCGGGTCGATGCCGAGCACCTCGACCGTGCCGCGCGGAGCGGGGATCACGCCCGCGAGCGCCTGCAGCAACGAGGTCTTGCCGGCGCCGTTGGTGCCGACGATCGCGAGGAACTCGCCCGGCGCGACCTCGAGGTCGACGTCGTCGACGACGACCGGCCCCCGCCGGCCTCCTCGCCGCACCGACAGGCCGCGCGCACGGATCGCCGGCGCAGCCTGCGCGGATGCGCTGCCGGACGGCGCGAGCGACAGCGCCGGTGCGAGCGCCGTCGAGCGCACCGGAGACGAGTCGCCGAGGGGCGGCGGCAGAGTCGGCATCGCATCGAGTGCGGCGCCGAGTTCGGCGGGGGTGAGGGGCAGCGGGCCGATCGGCAGCCCGGCGTCGCGCAGTCGCATCGCGGCGAGCGTCGAGACCGGCAGCCACACGCCGAGCTCGGCCAGCTCATCGGCCCGTTCGCGCAGCGTCTCGCGGGCGCGTCCGTCGACGACGAGGCGCCCGTCGGCATCGAGCACGAGCACCCGGTCGACGAGGTCGACGGCCGCGTCGAGGTTGTGCTCGACGAGCACGATCGCGTGCTCGTCGTCGTCGGCGAGTTCGCGCAGCACGGCGTAGACCTCGTCGATGCCGACGGGGTCGAGGTTCGCCGTCGGCTCGTCGAGCACGAGCACGGGCGCCGCCATCGCGAGCGCGCAGGCGATCGCGAGCCGCTGCCGCCCGCCGCCGGAGAGCGCGTCGGGGTTCTCGGTGCGACGGTCCCAGAGGCCGACGAGCTTGAGCGCGCGTTCGGCCCGGGCGAGCACCTCGGATGCCTCGACGAGCTGGTTCTCGGGCGCGAAGCAGACCTCGTCGAGCACGGTGCCGGTGACGACCTGCGCGTCGGGGTCCTGGAAGACCATCGCGACGTGCTCGCTCAGCACGCCGACGGGGTGGTCGCGGCTGTCGAGGCCGGAGATGCGCACGGTGCCTGCGAGCTCGGCGGGCACGGCGTGCGGCACGAGCCCGTCGAGCGCGAGCGCGAGGGTCGACTTGCCGCAGCCGCTCGGCCCGAGCACGAGCACGACCTCGCCCGGGGCGACGTCGAACGAGACCTCGGCGGGGGTCGGCCGCTCGGCGCCCTCGTGGCGGATGCTCACGCGGTCGAGCTCGAGAACAGGGGATCCGGGCATGCTTAGGACAGCCTAACTTGCGGCGCTGCCGGGCAGCGGCTCGCCCGGGCTCGATCGCGGGAATACCCCGGTCAGGCCCGATGTTGTACTGATGTCCGGCATGTGGAGCCTCCACGCCGGGAGGAGGAGAACGTGGGCATCAGCTATGTCGAGTTCGAGGACGAAGCCGGGATCCTGCGTCGCTATCGCAAGCACGTGAACGGCCGGGGCCTCGTCGCCACGACCGCCAAGGTCGACCCGACCGCGTTCGTCGACCCGACGGCCTACGTCGACCCCGGAGCCGAGGTGCAGCGGGGAGCCCAGATCGGCCCCCGGGCCTGGATCGAGAGCGAGGCGATCGTCGCCGAGCGCGCCGTCGTCGGCGTGAACGCCCGGGTGGGCCGTCACGCGGTCGTCGGCCGCAGCGCCGTGCTCGGGCCGTACGTCACCCTCGGCGCCGGCGCGAAGGTGCACAACGCCGCCCGGGTGCCGCGCGAGACCGTCGTCGCCGACGGCGACGAGTACCGCGCCACGACCAAGGACCTGCGCCGGCTCGGCCTCGCAGCCTGAGCGACCCGCACGCGCCGGTCGAGTCAGGCGGCTGAGAGCGCCCCCGCGAGCAGCTCGAGCGTCTGCTCGCGCCCCGGCGTCGCGTCGGCCGGCTCGGCCGCGTACGAGCCGGAGATCGGCGCGACCATGACCTCGTCGATGCCGTGGCGATCGGCGAGGGCCCTGAGCTCGGACGCCGCGCCCGAGGCATCCGCGATCACCCAGCGTCGTTCCATCGCCGCGATGAGGCCCTCGGCGTCGGAGTCGGCGGGCGCCGCGAGCGCCTCGTCGACCGTCTCGAGCGGTCGCATCGGGCGGTTGAGCCGCAACCGCGCCATCGAGCGCAGCTGCGGCAGCGCGCGCTCGCGGGCCTCTTCGACCGTTGGCGCGACCGAGGCGTTGACCGTGAGGAACGTCTCGGGCTCGCGGTGCGACTCGCTCGGCCGGTACTCCGTGCGGTAGAGCTCGAGCGCGCGCTCGAGCCCGTCGCCCGAGAAGTGGTTGGCGAACACGTACGGCAGGCCCAGCTCGGCGGCGAGCTTCGCCGAGTAGTCGCTCGAGCCCAGCAGCCACAACGTCGGCACGGCGCTCGCCGCGGGGGTCGCCTGGATCGGGTACTCGCGCCCGCTCGTGAGGCGCAGGGTCGCACCGTCGGGGGAGAGCAGCGAGAGGATGTCGGCGACGTGGTCGGGGAACCGGTCGACGTCGGCGGTCGGGCCCGAGACCCGCAGCAGCTGCGTGATCACCGGGTCGCTGCCGGGCGCCCGGCCGATGCCGAGGTCGATCCGCCCCGGCGCGAGGGCCTCGAGCGCGGCGAACTGCTCGGCCACGACGAGCGGCGCGTGGTTCGGCAGCATGACGCCGCCCGAGCCCACCCTGATGCGCTCGGTGCGCGCCGCGATCGACGCGATCAGCACGGGCGGCGTCGTCGAGGCGACGGCCGGCATGTTGTGGTGCTCGGCGAACCAGTAGCGGGTGAAGCCGAGCCGGTCGGCCAGTTGCGCCAGGCGTACGGATGCCGCGACGGCGCCTCCGCTCGTCTGGTCGATGCGTACGGGAACGAGGTCGAGAACCGAGAGGCGCGGCGAGATGTCCATCCCCAGCGGCAACCGCCGCGAGGCATCCCGTATTCCGGCCCGCGTCCGTGAGTGGAGGCGAAGCGCCGTCTCGAGGCTGCCGCGGGGGACAGGGAAACCCCTGACCCGATCGGAGGGACACCCCGGGTGACCCGGACGTCCGCGACGAATTGGATGGGATCTCGTCGCGAGTGCTGCATCCATCGATGCGGCCGCCGGGCCGGTTCGAGAACCGAGGCAACCGGCCCGCGAACGCACACCGAAAGGAACCATCCGTGAACACCCCTGTGCCCCCGACCGGCGAGCTCCTCATCGAGGACGCCGTCGACGACCTCGCCCTTCCGCTGCGCGAGGCCTTCGCCCGTCTCGACTCCAGCCTCGACGGCCGTCTCGTGCTGTCGGGCGATCCCGACTGGGACGCCGCCCGCGCCGCGTGGAACCTCGACGTCGACCAGCGCCCCGCCGCGGTCGTGATCGCCCGCTCGGCCGCCGACATCGTGCGCACCGTCGAGCTCGCGGGCCGCTACGGCCTCGCCGTCGCCCCGCAGGGCACCGGCCACAACGCCGGCCCGCTCGCCGCCGACCACGGCCTCGCCGACGCGATCCTGCTGCGCACCCACGAGCTCCGCGACGTGCACGTCGACGCCCGGCGCCGCGTCGCCCGTGTCGAGGCCGGCGCCCTCTGGGGCGACGTCGTCGCGGCCGCCGCGCCGCACGGCCTCGCCGCGCTCGCCGGGTCGTCGCACGACGTCGGCGTGGTCGGCTACACGCTCGGCGGCGGCGTGAGCTGGCTCGCCCGCTCGCACGGCCTCGCCGCGAACCAGGTGCTCGCGGTCGAGCTCGTCACCGCCGACGGCCGGCACCGCCGGGTCGACGAGGAGCACGACGCCGACCTGTTCTGGGCCGTGCGCGGCGGCGGCGGCGACTTCGGCGTCGTGACGGCGATGGAGTTCCGCCTCTTCCCGATCGCCGAGGTCATGGCGGGCATGCTGCTGTGGCCCGTCGAGCGGGCCGACGAGGTCGCGGCCGTGTGGGCCGAATGGACGAAGCGGGTGCCCGACTCGGTGCAGAGCGTCGTGCGCATCCTGCACCTGCCGCCGCTGCCCGAGCTGCCGCCGTTCCTCGCCGGCCGATCGATCGTCGTGGTCGAGGCGGTGGTGCTCGAGGACCGGGCACGCACGGACGCCCTGCTCGAACCGCTGCGCGCGCTCGCACCCGAGATCGACACCGTGCACGCGCAGCCGCCCGCCGAGCTGCTCGCCCTGCACATGGACCCGCCCGGCCCCGTGCCCGGCCGCGGCGACGGCATGACGCTGCGCGAGCTGACGCCCGCCGCGGTGCGCGCGTTCGTCGGCGCCGTCGGCGCCGGCTCGGGCACGGCCCTCATGACGACCGAGATCCGCCACCTCGGGGGAATGGTCGAACCCGACGCCGCCGTGCTGCGGGCCACCGACCTGGGGCTGCCGACGCCGGGTGCGACCGCGGGTTTCGACGCCGGCTACCTGCTCTACAGTGCCGCGATCGCGGTGCCCGGCGCCGACGAGGCGATCGCCCGATCGCTCGGCCGGCTGCTCTCGTCGATGGAGCCGTGGCGGGCGCCGCAGGAGTACCTCAACTTCGCCGAGCACCGCCGCGACGCCGAGCGCCTCTTCGGCGGTCGCGACGGCCGGCTCGCCCGCCTGCGCGCGATCAAGCGGGCCGTCGACCCGACGCGCCTGATCCGCTCGAACCACCCGGTGGGGTGAATGTTCGCGGCGCGCTGAACGTCGGCTCCGACCCGCAGATGGGGGTGTCGCTCGCGCCCCGGCCTTCATAGGCTGGGGGCGAGCGACATCGTCGTCGCGCGAACTCGGGGGAGGAACGAATGACCGTCCACTACGAACTACCCACCACTGCCGATTTCGCAGCCCTTGCGGGGGCGCATCATCCCGCCGTCACCATCTACGCGGCGACCTCGCCCGTCGTGAGCGAGCGGGAGCGCGCCGAGGTCGCCGTGAAGAGCGCCTTCGACGAGGCGATCGACCGGATCAAGCAGGGTGGGGCATCGGCCGCCGAACTCACGGCGCTGCGCGAGGAGCGCGACGCGATCCTGCGCGACCAGCGCCTCTGGGGCGGCCTCGCCCGCTCGATGGCCATCTTCGTCGCCCCGGGTTTCAGCGAGGTCTTCGTGCTGCCGAACCGTCTCGACGACGCCTGGCACGTCGGCTCGCACTTCACGCTGGGGCAGCTGCTGCGCGCCCCCAGCCAAGACCAGGAGGCGTTCGCCCTCACCCTGTCGGCGCACGAATGGGCCGTCTGGCACGCCACGCCGACCGACCGCGCGTCGAAGCTCGACGTCGACCAGACGGGCGCCGCGAACCTCGACGAGGCCACGAACCGCGAGCCCGACGAAGACCGGCCGCGCGGCTCGAGCCACGGCACCGCCAGCCAGTTCGGCGGCGCGAGCCGGCTGCTCGGCGACGAGGGCCGCAAGAAGCTGCTCGACCAGTACTCGAAGCGCGTCATCGAGATCGCCCGCCGCGAGCTGCTCGCGCTCGATCCCGAAGAGCGGGTGCCCGTGTTCGTGTTCGCCGCCGAACCGCTCCTCAGCCTGTTCCTCGCGAACACCCGCAACTCGCGGCGTGTCATCGCCGTGCCCGGATCGCCCGACCGCCTCGGCGCCGCCGAGGTCGACGAGGCGGTTCGACAGCAGCTCGGTGCGCTCAACGTGCGCGAGGCCGAGCAGTCGCTGCGCCAGCTCTCCGAGGGCACGGCGGGCCGCATCGAGCGCGACCTCGCCGCGATCGGACGGGAGGCGGCCGACGGCGCCGTCGAGACGCTCTGGTTCGACTTCACGACCTCCGTCAACGGCACGCTCGACCGCGACTCGGGTGCGATCGAGTTCGCAAGCGGCAACGGGGCGGGGGAGGCCCTCGCCGACGGCACGCACGCGGGCGACCTGCTGCCGCAGCTCGCCCTCCTCGTCATCGCCAAGGGCGGCAAGGTCGTCACGGTCCGCAGCGACGACCTCGACGGCACCGTGTGGTCGGGCCCCGCGGTCGCCGAGCTGCGGTACGCGCTCGCCTGACGCACGACACGACGGATGCCTCGGGGCCGGCCCCGAGG